>JBBRID010000487.1:0-2943 GCA_038221635.1 Burkholderiales bacterium | reverse complement strand
GCAACGCTTGATGCGGAAGTGAAGTGAAGCGAGGAGCCAATGGCTCCTCGGGAATTGATTGGGTGGCATGTTAGGGCCACCGGCTTTGCAATTCACTGCGGAGGCATTTGGCAGGTGGCATGCTCGTGTTTCATCTCACCGGGTTTCAAATTGCCGAAACCGCGGCACCATCCCGTTGCATTTCCAGGATGATCACCGTTGACGTCAGTGCCCGGCAAGGCACGCACAATCGATGGGTCCTTTGGTGTGGCCCGCGCGCCGCCACTGACCATGTCGATTTCAAATATCTCAAGGCTTCGCATACGATTTCTCCAGTTGTTGACGAAAGGTAAGTGTTTGTATCACACGCCCCACCATTATGCCAAATGACCGGGTTGGAATTATCCCCTGTTGCAAATTCCGTCACGAAATCGGCATCGCGCGAGCCAGCGCGGCAGCCACTGCCCGCGATGCCATCACGCTGACCATCGCAGCCCGGTAATCAGCCGGTGCGTGGATGTCGCTGTTGAAATCATCGCTGCGAAGCTTGACTGCCGCGGCCGCCTGCGGGGTGAAGTCGGCTTCAAGAGCTGACTCGATCTCGCCCGCGCGAAAGACACTGGCTTTGGCACCGGTGACGGCGACACGTATCGAATCCGCGCCCTGGCAGACAAAGACCCCCACCAAAGCGAATCGCGACGCCGGCTGTTTGAACTTGACATAGGCAGCCCGCTGAGGAATCGGAAAGCTGATCTCGACAATCAGCTCGCCGGCCTGCAACGCGGTTTCGAATACCCCAGTGAAAAACGCCTCGGCCGGGATCGTCCTGCGATCTGTCACCACACTCGCGCCGAGTGCGAGCACCGCAGCAGGATAACAAGCCGCCGGATCGGCATTCGCGATCGAGCCGCCGATTGTCCCCATGCTGCGCACCATCGGATCCCCGATGCCGCCGGCCAACTCAGCCAACGCGGGAATCGCATGACGCACTTCGGTTGAACGCGCAACCGCGGCATGGCTGCTCATCGCGCCGATCACGACCCGGTCGCCCTCGACCCGGACGCCGCGAAGATCGGCAACGCCACCCAGGTCGACCAGCCGCTCACTCGACGAAAGACGCAGCTTCATGGCCTGGACCAGGCTTTGTCCACCGGCCAGATAACGCGCGTCGCCGGCCAGTGCAGCCAGCGCCGAAGCACGATCGGTCGGACGCAGGTATTCGAAGCTGTACATGGTTCTCCAGGCTCAGAACGACAGCATCATTGCTTCGGATTCGGGAAGAATAACTGCTCACCCGAAATCTTGTAGCTGGCGATCGTATCCTGCCCCGCGGGGCTGACCACCCAGTCGGCGAAGGTCTGTGCCAAGGCCTTCTTGACATGAGGATGTCTGGCCGGATCGACGACGATCACTGCATATTGGTTGAAGAGCCGCTTGTCGCCTTGGACCAGCACCGCCAGATCGCCGCGATTCTTGAAGTTCAACCAGGTTCCACGGTCGGTCATGGCGTAGCCGTTGACACTCGATGCCATGTTCAATGCCGGGCCCATGCCGCAGCCGCACTGTTTGTAGCCGGCAAACCTGTCCGCCGGTTCGGCCATGCCCGCATCTTTCCAGTAGCGCAATTCGGCGGCATGGGTGCCACTCTTGTCGCCCCGGGAGATGAATGGCGCCTGGCTCCTGCCGAGCGTCGCGAGCGCCTTCACGACGTCGTTGCCCCGCGTGCCCACCGGATCCGACTTCGGGCCGACGATGACGAAATCGTTGTACATGACTTCCATGCGATTCAGACCGAAACCTTCGTCGACGAACTTCTGCTCGGCGACCTTGTCATGCACGAACAGCAGGTCGGCATCGCCGCGTCGTCCCAGGTCGATCGCCTGACCGGTACCGAGTGCAACGACACGGACATCGATCCCGCTGGCCCGCTTGAACGCCGGCAACAAATGGGCGAACAGGCCAGACTGCTGGGTCGACGTTGTTGAAGCCATCACGATGAACGGCGCGTCGCCTTGTGCGCGGGCGATGCCCCCCGACAGACCACCCAGCAAAGCCGCGCAGGCGCCGATCGCAACGCCCAGTCCGCGTTTCGCCACGGTGCGGCGCGCCTTCTCGAATGTCACTCCAGCTCCCATGCCAGCTCACCCTTCAGAAACAGATCGACCGTGTCGACGCCGCCGCGCGCGGCACCGCCAAAAAATTCTGCAGTGGGCTGATCGACCTTGATCAGCCCGTCTTCGAGGTAGACGATTCGGTTCGACAGGCGCTTGGCCTGCCCGAGGTTGTGCGTGCTCATGACCATGGCCATGCCGTCGCTCGAGAATCCGGCGAGGACGGCCTCGACTTCCTTTTTCGCCGTCGGGTCCAGACTGGCCGTTGGTTCGTCGAGGAACAGGATGTCAGGCTGCAGCATCCAGGCGCGCGCCAGGGCCAGGCGTTGCTGCTGTCCACCCGACAAGGCACGTGCCGGCCGGTCACCCAGGCCGCTCAAGCCAACCCGATTCAAGGCCGCATCGATGCGGCCTTGCCACAGGTGGCGGGGCAACCGGGCCAGCCAAGCGGCGAGTCGCAGGTTGTTGCAAGCACTCAGGCGCAGCATGAACGGGCGTTGATAGACCATGCCCTGAACCGGAAGGCGGCCATGTGCATCGGTGGCCCGCACGGTGCGCCGCCCGCTGTGGTGGGCGACCGCCCCATGCAAGGCACGCAGCAGCGTCGTCTTGCCCGAGCCGTTGGCACCGACCAGAGCGAGCGCCTCGCCGCGCGCAATGCCGAGGCTGACCTCGCGCAACGCCAGCACACTGCCGAAGCGCACGGACACCTTCTCGAGTTCGATCAATGGGCCGGCATCCGGCTTCGCGCTCACATTCCCCATCATCGAACACCCGCCAACGCCGACCCCTGGCCGCGCTGGATCAAGCCGATGGCCAAGTTGACGACACCAACGACGCCAAGCAGGATCAG
>JBBRID010000486.1:0-2947 GCA_038221635.1 Burkholderiales bacterium | reverse complement strand
CGGGCGCCACCGCCTTAGGGGCTAATTTCACTGCGGCCGCAACTTGGGGTGGCGCAGCGATCGCCGTTGTCGCTGGCGAGGCAGACGATGGTGCTGCTGGTGCAGATTCGGCGGCCAACGGTGCTGCGTTCCACGACGCCGTCAGGGCGGGGCTGGTGCCGGCCTTGGGTGCCGGCCGCAGCAGGTACCACCCGCCCAGTGCAAGCACGACTGCGCTCACGCCGACGGCAGCGAGCAGCCCGACCTTGCTGCGCATCGGCCCTGGTGGTGCATTTTCCGGTGATGCAGTCGAGCGCGCAGCCGGCGGCATTGCGGGCAGCTTGTCGACCGACGTGATCGACGAGGCACCCAGGGCCCGGGCGAACTCGGCTGCACTCGCGAAGCGCTCTGCCGGATCTTTGGCCAGAGCCCGACGCACCGCACCATCGATCTCGATCGGAATCTCAGGATTGATCGCCCGCGGCGACGGCGCATCGACTGTTGCGATGCGATGCAGGATTGCTACGTCGGACTGCCCCTTGAATGGCAACTCGCCGGTCAATAGCTCGTACAGCAGCACGCCAGTGGAGAAGATATCGGTGCGTGCATCGATCGGTTGACCCATGATCTGTTCGGGCGATGCGTAGCGAACTGAACCCACGACCATACCCTGTGTTCGGGTCGCGTCTGCGTCGGCCAACCGGGCGACTCCAAAGTCGCACAGCTTGACCACGCCGTCGCTCTGCAGCATCACGTTGGCCGGCTTGACATCGCGATGAATCACGTGCCGGCGGTGTGCGAATTCGAGCGCGGCCAACAACTGCACCGCGATGTCCACCGCCTGCGCGACGCCGAAGCGATAGCCCGTGGCCATGTGTCGCTTCAGGTCGTACCCGGCGACGCGCTCCATCACGATGTAAGCGGTGCCGCCATCGCGCCCGGTGTCATACAGCGCCGCGATGTTGTGGTGCTGCAGCCGGCCGGTCGAACGCATCTCGGCGCGAAAGCGCTGCTCGAACATCGCCTGTTCATCACCACTCAGCGCCTCCAGCGCGATCGTCTTGATCGCCACTGAGCGGTCGATCTGCGGGTCGTGGCCTTCGTAAACCACGCCCATGCCGCCCCGGCCGAGCACTCCAACGATGCGATAGCGTCCGAGTCCTGCAGGTGCCATGGTGCGCGAGGCTACAACACTTCGCTCGATCGAAGTAGGCCAATCGCGGTCGTTCGCGTGGTGCCATCATCACGCGGCCGCCGTGCGGCCAGCACTTGAAGCGGTCGACCTCGTAGGTCAGACCGGAGCTGCTTCGGTGAGGTAGGGTATGTCGATCTGCGCCAGTTTTCCGAGGCAGACGATCTCGTACCGTGGCCGGCGCGCGCGACCTTGCGATGGCGTCGCGCCAGACCAGCGTCGGGCGATGTTTGGTGTAGACCGGTCGGTCGACCAGAAATCAGCCGCGGGCGCCGTCGGGTCGGCAACGGCAGTTCGCGCCTGTGAGGAGCAGTCACCAGCCTGGCCTGTGACGCCGATCGCCGTTGCGCCCGGTCCAACGGCCGCTTCCTGGATTTCGTCGCGGCAGCCGGACCCCGCCCGGATGGCCGCTCTCAAGGTGGACCGGTCACGCGACCAGAAAACCGTGGAGGGCAGCAATGGGTCGACAGCTTGCGCACCGGGTCCGAATCAGCCTGCCATGTACCGGACATGGACATCGGTAATGGTGAGCCCTCGAGATCGGTGACGCGATGGCGCAAGAATGGCCGTCCTCTGGTTGACCTCGCGATCCGCTCGATTTACGATAACGCAAATCGTAAATATGGAGTTCCGAATGTCCGAGCCAACCACCATGTCCATCAAGGGCCAGGTCACGATTCCGCGTGACGTGCGCGAGCGCCTGGGCCTGCAGGCTGGCGACAAGATTGCCTGGTCGCTGCTGAGCAATGGCACTGTCGTCGTGCGGCCGAAGACGCGGCGCCTGGTCGACCTCGTCGGCATGCTGACGCGGCCGGGCCAGCCCGGCGTGACCATCGACGAGATGCGTCTGCCGGAATGAGTGCGGCCATCGACACCAACGTGCTGGTGCGAGTGCTCGTGCAGGATCCGACGGCTGCGGCTCAGTGCGCTGCGGCCAAACGTGTGCTCGCCGAGGCCTCCGCCAGCGGCGAGCCGCTCCTCATCACGCTGTGCGCGCTGCTGGAAACCGAATGGGTCCTCCGCAGCCGCTACAAGGTCGACCGGGCGTCGATGACGGCAGCCGTCATCGCGATGCTCGAGACGCCAGGCATCGAGTTCGATCACGCGCCGACAGTCGAAGAGGCCCTGTACCTCTTTGAACAGTACCCATCGGCCGACTTCGCGGATTGCTTGCTCGCGGCGCGTGCAACGCACCTCGGTCGCGACCGCTTCCTGACTTTTGACGCCGGCGTCGCCAAGCTGCCGCGTGCGGAGTTGGTGCAATGATTTCGCACGGGACCCGCGGCTATGGCACAGGGGGCCGGCCGGTCGCTGGTCTCGGCCAAGTCCAGATGCCTCAGCCGAGAGTTCGAATCCGAAAGCGGATTCGAACTCCACATTGATAGTCAAATTTTCCGTCAGATCTCGAGGGTCTCCCCCGGTAGAGCGGCCCAAGCCGTCCTCCAATCGTCCGCCAAATTGACCTCTAAATTGGCCTGTAGAAAAGCAACACGGGCCGCAAAGGCCCGTGTTTATTGGTCTCCTGGCGGAGCCGGAGTCCCCGAGTCAGTTGTCTCATGACGTCTCATACAGTCTCAACTGCCTCCGATCTTCATAGGTAGACTTCGTCGGATTTGTCTCATGCCGTCTCATACCGTCTCATGCGGTCGCATTTTTATTGGCCTGTAGGATGGCCCGTAGCACCCATGTCCACACCAGAACTGACAAGACCAAAGTTGCCGCTACAGATCCGCATTTTTAGCTCGTCGCTGCTTGAATTGCAAGCCGATTCCGGCT
>JBBRID010000485.1:0-2948 GCA_038221635.1 Burkholderiales bacterium | reverse complement strand
GCGGATCGCCTTTACGATTTCTTCCGGGTCGCATTCCTTGTTGAGGTAGCCACTGGCGCCTTGCTTGAGCAAGGTCGTTGCGTAGTGCGTTTCAGGATAACCGCTGAGGATCAGCACCGGAAGGCCGGGCTCCCGAGCCTTGATCGCAGCCAGCGCATCGACGCCGCTCTGGTCGGGCATCGACAAATCCATCACGATTACGTCGACATCCCCACGACGCACCAGGTCGAGCGCCTCACGCCCGTTCGCCGCCTCGCCAGTGACGCGGAGGTCGACCTGATCGGCGAAATATTGCTTCAAGCCCGCTCGTACTACCGCGTGGTCATCGACTATCACTACTCTGATCATGATGGGAGCCTCTTGCCAAATCAACTTCGAATCGGTTGGCCAACTTCTGATGGAGTTTAGAAGAAGCTTCTCCTGTTCGCCCGGCCCATACTTTGGAGATGGTCACGACGCCTGTTTTCGGCCGGCCTGGTCATTGTCGCCGCGCTAGCCTTCCATGCGGGGCAGAATCAGCTCAAACAGGGTTCCCTGGCGGTCACGCGACCGGCCGACAAACGAGCCGCCGTGCGCCCGAGCCACCCGCTCGGTCACGTGCAGGCCGGGCCCGACTTGCGACGGTGGCAAACCAGGAACCGTCCGGCCACCCCCGAACAGATGCTGACACGACGCATCCGGCAGCAGCAGGTCCATCGTGACGCGCATGACCAGCGAGCGCAGCGAGCGGCCATCGACCTGGACACTGATCGGTACGCCGGCGCCATGAATGGCGCACAACAGCAGCAATTGATCGAGCGCTTCGCCGATCAGGGCTGTGTCGAAGGTGCCGCGCACGTCCTCCCCATCCACCTGCAGGGTGACTTCAATCCCGGACAGCATGAATTCGGCTGCGACATCGATCCGGCTTCTGGCGATTTCGGCCAGATCGGCCTGAACGAGTTCGGGCCGGAGGTCATCGCCGGGAAGGCTCGACAGGTTGACCAGGTGATCGACCTGACGGCCAAGCGTGGCGGTAGCCGTCTTCATGCGTTCACCGGCTTGGCGCAGACCCGCCTGATCGGCACGACGGATCACCAACTCCGCGTTCAGCGCCAATGCCGCAAGCGGTGTGCGGATATCGTGCGACAAGGCGCCGATCATCAGCGCATTGACCCGCGACAGGCGCTTGGTCTCTTCGAGTTTTTCGGCACACTCCCGCTGCTGGCGGTGCAGCTCCATGAAAACATGGACTTTCGCCGCGACGGCGCGCTGATCTTCTGCGTGATACAGAAAATCGACCAGCCCTCCCTCGAACGACTGAAATTCGTTCACCGACCGCCGTTCACCACTGGACAACAGAACGATCGGAATCTGGCGCAGGCGATCGATGCTGCGAATATGTCGGACCAACTGATAGCCGTCCATGGCGTCCATCTTTACGGCCACCAGGGCCAGCTTGATGTCTTCGGTCTCCAGCAAGCGCAGCGCGTCTGCACCTGAGTGGGCCGCAACGATGGACACCGCCTCACCTGCCAGCGTGGCTTTGATTGCCGACCGGTTTGTCGGTTCATCATCTACGACCAGGATCTGGTATGGGCTGGGATTCATGAGTTGTCTTTTACACATTCGTGCTGGCAAGCGGTCGAGTTCAGATTTTGCCCCTTCCGGCGCGCCGTCCATAGCGGGATTTTGCCCGTCTCTGGCAAGGCGTGCTGTAGGCACAGGCCTACAAGGAGTTGGCACCGGCGGGAAACGGGGAAAACGTGCACTCCAGTCGACAGGACGAAGGCCAAAATACCATTCCGAAGCCGGGCCGGTGGTAGGCTTTGCGCCGCGCTGAAGCTGCCGCCTGCCATCGCCACCTGATCGACATGGGAATCCCAAATGAATGCACCGTTGCCCAACCACTTGCTACCTGAACTGAAACCGCGCCCGGCTCCAGCGGAGATGGTCGAATTGCTTCGTCAGCGATTTGGCGAACGGTGCTCGACCGCGATGGCAGTGCGCGTGCAACATGGCCGGGACGAATCGCCGATCGATGCGCCGCCGCCGGATGTCGTGATCTTCTGCGAAAGCACGGAAGATGTGGCAGACGCCGTCAAGCTTGCCGACCGTTTTGCGGTTCCGGTGATTCCATTCGGTGTCGGTTCATCGCTGGAAGGGCACCTGCTGGCTGTACAGGGCGGGGTGAGCCTGGATATGGGGCGGATGAACAAGATCCTGGCGTTGCAGGCCGAGGATCTGACCGTCACGGTGCAGGCCGGTGTCACTCGCAAGCAGTTGAATGAGGAAATTCGACATACGGGCTTGTTCTTCCCGATCGACCCGGGCGCCGACGCCACCCTCGGCGGCATGAGTGCCACCCGCGCCAGTGGAACCAATGCTGTGCGCTACGGCACGATGCGCGAAAACGTGCTGGGCTTGCAGGTCGTCACCGCGCAGGGCGAGGTGATTGAAACCGGCACCCGCGCGCGCAAGTCGTCGGCCGGCTACGACCTGACCCGGCTGATGATTGGCAGTGAGGGGACGCTGGGCGTCATGACCGAGATCACCGTGCGCCTGTATCCGCAACCCGAGGCGATTTCGGCCGCCACCTGCAGCTTCCCGAGCATCGATGCCGCGGTGCGGACAACGATCCAGATCATCCAGATGGGCATACCGATTGCGCGCTGCGAGTTGCTCGATGCGAACTCGGTACGCGCAGTCAACCGGCACGACAAGCTGACGCTGCAGGAATCGCCGATGTTGCTGATGGAATTCCACGGCAGCGCGGCCAGCGTTGCCGAACAGGCGGCGACGGTGCAGGAGATTGCCGCCGAGTTCGGTGGCGAGGGTTTCGATTGGGCCACCACGCCCGAGCAGCGCACCAAGCTTTGGACGGCCCGCCACCACGCCTACTTCGCCGCACTACAGACCAAGCCAGGATGCCGTTGCGTGACCACCGACACCTGCGTGCCGATTTCTCG
>JBBRID010000484.1:0-2956 GCA_038221635.1 Burkholderiales bacterium | reverse complement strand
CTGGGCAGCTTCTTCCGCTATATCGGCGACACCGGCACCTACCTGGCGCGCTACGACGACCTCTTCAACGGCAAGGATGAACCGATCGACGTGTCGAAGGTCGATGTCTCGATGAATGGGATCGAATTGCAGGATCGCGAGTTTTTTGCCGCCATCCGCGAAGGCCGGGGACCGAATTCGAGCGTGGGGAAGGTGCTGGCTTGTTATCGGGTACTCGACCAGCTCGAGAAGCAATTGAACGGGAGCTGATCGGGCAAATCGGGGCTTATGGGGCACCCGCGTTCGGAGTGGGATCGGGGTGGGTCTCGAGCCTGCGAAGTGTGAGCAGGCGCGACGCAGTGGGCTGCCCTGTTCTGCTGCATGTCCCCCAGACACCGCCGTGGAACGGCGCTGTCTTCCTCCTTTACTTCCGCAGAACAGGGCAGCCCGCCCCGCCGCTCCGCCGCCCTCGTGGCCCGCGACGAAGTCGGTTTTCGATTCGCACTGCCGGTGCTGGGCCGAGGGTGGCGGGTGGCCGGATGCCGGAGGCAAAGGAGGAGACGCTGCCGTTCAGGTGGGCGTCGGGGGACACGCAAGCATCGGCTACCCACCGGCCTCGGCCTCGCTCGGACCTCGGCATCGAATTCCATGACTCAGCCCGCCCTGCAATCGTGCGACAGCCGCGCTTTCTGCCGAGTCGGTCCACAATCGTCGACTGCATTTCACCAACCGCTGATCCTCCTTGACCGCAAGACACCATTCCGCAAGCCTGACGCCGGATACCGACGACTCCAGCATTGCCACGCTGACAAACGGTGTTCGGGTCGTGACGATCCGGCTGCCGGCATCGCAGACGGCGGCCGTCAGCGTTTTCGTCCGCAGCGGCAGCCTGCATGAGTCGAAGCGCTTGAATGGCATCAGCCATTTTGTCGAGCACATGGCGTTCAAGGGCACCGAGCAGCGCAGTTGCCAGCAGATCAATTTCGACGCCGAGCAACTGGGCGCCGAAGTCAATGCACACACCGACAAGGACCATACCGCGTTCCACATGAGCGGGCTGGCCGAGCATGCGGAAGATTTCATCCGGATGCTTGGCGACATCGTGCGCAACGGCAATTTTCCCGCGGACGAACTCGAACGCGAACGTCAGGTCATCCTGCAGGAATTCGACGAGGATGCCGACGATGCGGTGTCGGCCGGCTTCAAGCTGTTCGACCGTTTGTGCTTCGGCCCGCATGCGTTTGCGCGCCCGGTGATCGGCACGCGAGCAAACATCGAACGGATCACGCGTGACGACCTGGTAGCCTATGTCGAGCGCCAGTATTCCGGCGCCAACATCGTTGTTGCGGTGGCGGGTGCAGTTGATCCGCAACGCATGGCGCAAGCGGCGGAGCGGGCATTCGGTACGTTGCGGTCCGGTGGCGAGAATGGCATCGATGTGCCAGCGTACGTCGGTGGCATCGGCACGCGCAAGTTTGGTGGTTACAGCCAGGCGCATGTTGTCGTTGGCTTCCCGATCCCAGCGTTGCGCGAGCAACATCAAGCGGCGCTGGTGGCAGCAGCGGCCTTCGGCGAAGGCATGAGTTCGCCCTTGCTCGACCAGTTGCGCGAGCGGCGCGGCATGGTCTACCACGCGGCTTGTTCGGCCGACATCAGCGAATCGTGTGGCCAGTTCGTCATCGAGGCGTCGACCACGCCATCGCAACTCGACGAGTTCTTCGGTGAGCTGACGCGGCTGCTGGCAGCGCATGCCGCCAGCGTCGCGTCGCACGACCTGGCCCGCGCGCGCAATCAGATAACCGTGCGCAGCCTGCGCGCCGTCGAACGCCCCGCGCAACGGGTCGAGGCTGCGGCCCAGGACCTGTTTGCCTTCGGCCGAGTTCGCAGCCGAACCGAACAGCTGGATCTGGTGGCCAGCGTCGAGTCCGAACAGGTCCGTCAGGTCTTCCAGCAGATGCTGGCGCAGCCAGCCGCGGTGGCGATCACCGGCAAGACGGGCGCTGCGATTGGTCAGCGCGTGGCGAGCGCGCTCGGGGCGATGAGTCGCTGATCGTCGACGTTCGGGCGACGCCGGTGTTGGCGGGATTGGCAGCCGGTCCGGATCGCCATCCGCACAGGGTAAGCGAGCACGGCGGAGCGGGCTGCCCTGTTCTGCTCCATGTCCCCCGACGCCTGCCTGAACGGCGGCGTCTCCGTTATCCCATTGGCACCTCCATCGGCATCAAACGATGCTACATTCCATGCCAATCTGGAAAAGCGAGAACATGCGAACAACAGTCAACATCGATGACGAGTTGCTGGCCAAAGCCACCAAGTTGGCTGGTCCGATGGATCGGACCGCCATCTTGAGTGAAGGGTTGAAGGCACTCATCGAGCGCGAGAGCGCAAAGCGTCTTGCCCGGTTGGGGGGGACACAGCCTGCATTGAAGGCCGCGCCGCGCAGACGCACGGAGAAGCCGGCTTGATCCTGGTCGATACGTCTGTGTGGATTGATCACCTTCGCCGCGGCGATACCGGCCTTGTCGACCTGCTCGAGCGCTCGGCCGTCGCGATGCATCCGTTTGTAGTGGGCGAGATCGCATGCGGAAGTTTGCGCGACCGCGAGTCGATCCTCGAATTGTTGCAGGATCTGCCGGCTGCCGAGGTGGCCGAGAGCGACGAGGTGCTGCGATTCATCGAGCGCCATGTCCTTCACGGCAAGGGCATCGGATATGTCGATGTTCACCTGTTGGCGTCGGTGGCGTTGACTGAGGGTGCGAAGATCTGGACCCGCGACATGAAGTTGCTTGGGGTTGCAGTTGCGCTCGGCTTTGCCTATTCAGAGGCGGCGCCATTAGCGCTCGATCGCGGCCTTTGGCACATCGCACACTGGTGCAGTTCGCGCACAGGCGCCGCTGAACAGCGCGTGACGCCAGTTTCCCGGCGGCGACCGCCAGGAGTCGCGCGTCCGCTCCGGGCCGGGTCGGGTCTGGCTCAC
>JBBRID010000483.1:0-2974 GCA_038221635.1 Burkholderiales bacterium | reverse complement strand
GGCGCCGCGCCGCCCTCGGCCCAGAATCGGTCATAGCAATACCGCTGCTCGAAATCGGCCAGATGCTGCTCGGCGAACGGCAGCCCGTCCTGTGCTGGCGATGTGGCGTCGGCGACCGGGCCGCCGGCGCCAGTGACCAGTCCGAGGCGGATGAAATCGCTTCGGGTCAACGCGCGCGGATCGTCGATTGCCAGATAGGCCATCATCGGCATCCGGTAATACTCGATCTGCCGGTAGCGCAGCAGGCCAGGCTCCGCGCTCAGGTCACTGACCAGCGGCTGCAGCAGAAAGTCCCAGTGTTTTGCAATCCGCGGCGCCCGGTGGGCTGCGACATGGCTCAGGAAGGCGTCGCGCTCCTGCGCGTCGGAAGCGGCCAGCACCTGGCCATCGGAGCTGAGCCATTCGACACTGTGCAGGCAATGCAGCGCCCGACCTTGTTCGTCCCAGCCGGCCGGGTAGGCGCGGCCGAAGCGGTACATCAGCTCCTGGGCCTGCGACAGCTCCAGCGACTGGGCAGCAACCTCGACGTTCAGCATCACGACATCGACATCGAAGAAGAAATATAGATCGACGTGAACGATGTCCAGCGTGATCGCCGCCTCGTCCACGCGCGTGACGGTACGCAGCCTGGCAACGTCGCTGCGCCGGAAGACACGCATCGGCGGCCCCGGGTCACCCGGCTGTGGACCGGCCGCGGCCCGCCCCTCGCCGTAGAGAAAGCGCTGCACGTACGGCAGGAAGGTGACGAATTCGTTGTAGTGACGTTCGTGGAATCCTTCGCGGTCACCGGTATATTCGTCGACCACTTCGCGCCACGGTGAGGCACTGCCGAGCTCGCGCAGAATCTGCCAGGGTCGCTGCCTGGCCAGCCCGGCAACCGGCATCAGGCGCAGCGGCCACAGCAGGATCTGGCGCAGCCTATGCACATGGTTCGTCGATCCGACAAGTGATGCGGGTTGAAGCTGCTTCGAGTCGAGATCGGTCATTTCGGCAGTGTAGGCATGATGGGTGCAGCGGTGGAATATCTACTGCCAATCGATTCAACACGAAAACCGAGTCAAAGCCGACTGGGAGCCGTCATGCCGACCTTGCTGATCCGCCATGCCGATGTGCTTGTCACGATGGACGCGCAGCGTCGCGAAATTGCCGATGGCGCGTTGTTCGCTCGCGACGGCGTGATCGAAGCTGTTGGCAAGAGTGCCGACCTGCCACCAGACGCCGACGAGGTCATCGATGCCGCTGGCCATGTCGTTCTGCCCGGTCTGATCAATACTCACCACCACATGTACCAGTCGCTGACCCGGGCGGTGCCTGGGGCGCAAGACTGTGAACTGTTCGATTGGTTGCGCAGGCTCTATCCGATCTGGGCGCGCTTGACGCCGGAAATGGTGGCGGCTTCGACCCAGACCGCGATGGCCGAGCTGCTGCTGTCAGGCTGCACGACCACCAGCGATCATTTGTACATCTTCCCGAATGGCTGCCGGCTCGACGACAGCATCGAAGCGGCGGCCGAGGTCGGTATGCGGTTTCATGCCGCACGGGGCTCGATGAGTGTCGGTCAGTCGCAAGGCGGCCTGCCGCCCGATTCAGTGGTCGAGGACGAGCAGTCGATCCTTCGTGACACCCAGCGCCTGATCGAGCGCTGGCACAACCCGGGTCGTTTTGCGATGCAACGCATCGTGGTTGCGCCGTGTTCGCCGTTTTCGGTCAGTCAGGATCTGATGCGGGAATCGGCCTCGCTGGCACGCAGCTACGGTGCGGCGCACCGGGTCAGCCTGCATACCCATCTGGCAGAGAACGTCAGCGACATCGCCTATACGCGCGAAAAGTTCAACTGCACACCAGCGGAATATGCCGAGCAACTGGGCTGGCTCGGGCCCGATGTCTGGTGCGCACATTGTGTTCAGCTCGACGCCGCCGGGATTGCTGCGTTCGGACGCAGCGGCACCGGAGTCGCCCATTGCCCGTGCTCGAATATGCGCCTCGGATCGGGCATCGTGCCGATTCGGGCGATGCTTGCGGCCGGGGTTCCCGTTGCACTCGGCGTCGATGGGTCGGCGTCGAACGACAGTGGACATCTTCTCGGCGAAGCTCGACAGGCCATGCTGCTGCAACGCGTCAGCGGCCAGGGCACGCCGCTTGCCGCCCGCGAAGTACTCGAGTTAGCCACGCTGGGCGGTGCCAGGGTTCTCAACCGCGACGACATTGGCGCGCTGGCCTCAGGCATGGCAGCCGATCTGATCGGCGTACCGCTGAAGCAGATTGGCCTGGCCGGCGCGCACGATCCGGTGGCAGCCCTGTTGTTCTGCCAAGTGCCTCGGGTGTCACTATCCGTGGTTCAGGGCAGGGTGCTGGTACGCGATGGCGAATTGACCAGCATCGATCTTGATCGTGTAATCGATCGCCACACTCGGTTGAGTGCCGAATTGGTGCATTTGTAGCGAGCAGCAATCGGTCCCAGCGCCCCCAATGGGCGCGGCGGCGGTGATCGTGCTTGGGGCGAGGTGCCTGGCGCGAGATCTGTGAAGATCAGCTGTCCTTCTTGACAGTGATCTTGTTCTGCACGCTGGTCACACCTTCCGTGGCCTTGGCTATCGATTCGGCCTTGTCGGCCGTTGCCTTGTTGTTCGTCGTACCACTCAGCACCACCATGCCATTTGCATCGGTGTCGACGCTGACCTTCGCCAGGCTGCTAAGGCGACGCTGAACAAGTCCCCGCGAGCGAGGGCGCCTTGGTTTCGGATGGGCTGCACGGCGCAAACCACAGCCATAGCCCCAGCTATGGCGAGGATTTGCAACGCCGCAGACCGCCCGAGGTACGGATGCGCGGCGCGTGAGGGACTTGTTCAGTATTGCCCTAAGCTGGCGTTCCGGCGCAGTGCTATGGGATGGCGGATCAAAAAACGGACACAAAGACCATGAAACGTTTTCCCACATTGAGCAGCTTTGCTGCGGTCTGCATGGTGGTGTTGCT
>JBBRID010000482.1:0-2985 GCA_038221635.1 Burkholderiales bacterium | reverse complement strand
CGGATTTGCAGCCCCATAGCCCAGCTATGGGGCAAAAAGACGGTGAGAAATGGACCGCTGCGGTCGATTCGCAGCCGACGCTCCCCAAGCCCGACAGGCTCCTAGGCAGGCTGGCTAAGCATTCGGGCAGGTTTGCGAGCTCTGAGGCATCCGGCAAGCCTGGACACGATCAGCGAACCGGCAGCGCAATGAATTCAGATTCTCCCGGCACCACACCCATCCGCTGCGCCACCCAGTCGTCCTTCGCCCGGTCGATGCGTTCGCGGCTGCTGCTGACAAAATTCCACCAAATGTGTCGGTGCCCAAGTGGCGCGCCACCGATCAGCACCAGTCGGCTGCCCGTCTCCGACCGAACCCCCGGACTGCTGCCTGGTTCGAGAACTACCATCGTGTTCGGTGCGACCTCGACGCCGTCGAGTGTGAAGGCGGCATCGACACCGTACACC
This sequence comes from Burkholderiales bacterium, assembly GCA_038221635.1. Lineage (GTDB taxonomy): Bacteria > Pseudomonadota > Gammaproteobacteria > Burkholderiales > Burkholderiaceae_C > Ideonella_A. Next base: position 2,539 of record JBBRID010000482.1, on the reverse strand, counting down.
GCACGCTCCTGTTCCTGCGCGGCCAGCACCATCGAACTGCCGGCGCCGATCTGCACATCCAGATAAAGCGTCGGCGACAGCGTCTTGACCGGGGAAGCCACGCCGAAGGCCTCGCCGATCAGAACGCGAACCCGCGACCCACCGATCTGGACATCCGGAATCGACGTTGCCGGCGTATGTTCGAATGAACAGTCGTCTTCTTCGTGAGTCTGCGGCAGCGCCGCCCACAACTGCAATCCATGCGTAGTACGGGCGCGTCCGCGCAGGTCGTCGGGGGTGCGCTCCGAATGCACGATGCCGCTGCCGGCAGTCATCCAGTTGATGGCGCCTGGTTCGATGCGCTGGACCACGCCGGTCGAATCCCGGTGCATCATCGCACCGTCGAACAGGTAGGTGACAGTCGCCAGGCCGATGTGCGGATGCGGGCGCACGTCATGATTGTCGTCAGGCTGGGCCATGATCGGACCGAAGTGATCGAAGAAGACGAACGGGCCGATGGCTTGGCGCTGCGCCGACGGCAAGAGCCTGCGGACGACGAATCCGCCGCCAAGATCCTTGGAGAGGGGCAGCAGTCGAGTCAGATCGGCCATTTTTTCGGTGCTCCAGTCAGCAGTGACGGCATTGGCAAGCCTACAGCACTGCCGCGAATTTTCATCATCGCCTGCACAATCGTGCCGGTTTTCGTGGCATAGGCAAGCTTCGCTGCAGATGCCCGCAGCTGCCTGCAATTTGGTTTGCTGGAATTCATTGCAGCGCCGGCCCGGCACGGCGGGTGGCAAGCCGGCACCCTCCGCCCTAAAATCGTGGGTTACTCCCCTACACCGCGAAAGACATCAATGAGCCTGCAATGCGGCATCGTGGGACTGCCGAATGTCGGCAAGTCCACTCTTTTCAATGCGTTGACCAAAGCGGGAATCGCGGCAGAGAATTATCCGTTCTGCACCATCGAGCCGAACGTCGGCGTGGTCGAACTGCCCGATTCGCGCCTGCAGGCGCTGGCAAAGATCGTCAAGCCTGAACGAATCGTTCCGGCGATCGTCGAATTCGTCGACATCGCGGGCCTGGTTGCCGGCGCCAGCAAGGGCGAAGGCCTGGGCAATCAGTTTCTTGCACATATCCGCGAAACCGATGCCACCATCAACGTCGTGCGCTGTTTCGACGACGAGAACGTCATTCACGTGGCGGGCAAGGTCGATCCGATCTCCGACATCGAGGTGATCCAGACCGAGTTGTGCCTCGCCGACCTGGCGACCGTCGACAAGACCCTGCAACGCAGTTTGAAAGCCGCCAAATCGGGTAACGACAAGGAAGCAGCCCGTCTGGTCGACGTGCTGCAGAAATGCCAGACCGCATTGAACCAGGCGCTGCCGGTACGCGGCATCGCATTCAGCAAGGAAGAGCAGGCGATCCTCAAACCGATGTGCCTGATCACCGCCAAACCCGCGATGTTCGTTGGCAACGTCGACGAAAGCGGGTTCGTGAACAACCCTTACTTGGACCAGTTGCGCGACTATGCGCAACGCCAGAATGCACCCGTGGTCGCCATCTGCGCCAAGACCGAAGCCGAACTGGCCGACATGGAAGACGACGATCGGCTGCTGTTCCTGAAGGAAATGGGGCAGGACGAACCGGGCTTGAACCGGCTGATTCGTGCCGCATTCACGCTGCTTGGCTTGCAGACCTATTTCACGGCCGGCGTCAAGGAAGTGCGCGCCTGGACGATCCATGTCGGCGACAGTGCGCCACAGGCAGCCGGTGTCATCCACACCGATTTCGAGCGTGGCTTCATTCGGGCTCAGACCATCGCGTTCAACGATTTCGTCAACCACAACGGTGAACAAGGTGCCAAAGAGGCTGGCAAGATGCGAGCCGAAGGCAAGGAATATGTCGTGAAAGATGGCGATGTGTTGAACTTCCTTTTCAACGTCTGAGCCGGGCCACCAATCGGCGCATGGAAGCCGTCACGAAACGCTTTGGCATGCTGCGGCACAACGCCGCCAAGCCGACGGTGCGTGCGGCGGCGATTGCAGCCATCAGCGTGCTGGTGGCTGGTCTGGTCTACGGACGCCTGAGCACGCCACTCAACCATCCGTCGCCGCTGGACCCGGTTGCCGGACTGGCACTTGTCTTCGCCCTGTGCCATGGTCGCGCTGGCCTGATCGGGGTGACAATCGGCGCCCTCGTCCTGCAATTGACCTTGCCGCGACTTGGTCTGACCGGGGACTCGGGTGTTCTGGCTTCGTTTGGCCTGACGGCGGCAACGCTGGCCCAGGCCTGGTGCGGCGCGCGCTTGGTCGAACGCCATGTGGGCCAGCCGCTGACGCTGGCCGAACCACGCGACATCGCATTGTTTTTCGGTCTTGGCGGCTTTGTCGCCGCCAGCGTGGGCGCCACGGCTGCAGTGCTGTCGCTCGGCGTCTCGCAGGCCATCGGCTTTTCACAGTGGCTGCTGAGCTGGCTGAACTGGTGGACAGCGCAATCGCTGGGCGTTCTGCTGGTGGCGCCGATTGCGCTGACGTTGATCGGTCAGCCGCGCAGC
>JBBRID010000481.1:0-2993 GCA_038221635.1 Burkholderiales bacterium | reverse complement strand
AGCTGGAAGACTTCTTCGGTGCCGAAAGCTGCATGCACCGCAGCCACGGCCATTGCATGACGATGGGCACTGCCAGCACGATGGCGTCGATGGTGGAAGCGCTCGGTGTCGGCCTGCCGGGCAATGCGGCCTGGCCGGCCGTCGATGGCCGCCGCAACGTCTTGGCACGCGATGCCGGCCGGCGCATCGTCGACATGGTTCACGAAGATCTGTCGATTTCGAAGATCCTGACCCGCGAGGCCTTCGAGAACGCCATCCGCACGCTGGCGGCGATCGGCGGCAGCACCAACGCGGTGATTCACCTGATCGCGATTGCCGGGCGCCTGGGCGTGCCGCTGACAACCGACGATTTCGATCGTCTGGGCAGCGAGATGCCTTGTCTGGTGAACCTGCAGCCGTCGGGGCGTTATCTGATGGAAGACTTCTGCTACGCCGGCGCGCTGCCGGCGGTGATGAAGCAGATTGTCGATGTGTTGCACACCGGTGCGATCACCGCCAATGGCCGCACGATCGGCGAGAACATTGCCGATGCCGAGATCTTCAACAGTGATGTCATCCGCTCACGCGACCAGCCGTTCAAAGACAAAGCCGGCATTGCCGTGTTGCGCGGCAATTTGGCGCCGCGCGGCGCGGTGATCAAGCCGAGCGCGGCAACGCCAGAATTGCTGACCCACACCGGACGCGCCGTCGTGTTCGAAGACAGCGATGATTTTCACCGCCGCATCGACGACGAGGCGCTCGATGTCGACGAGACCTGCATCCTCGTGCTGAAGAATTGCGGGCCCAAGGGTTATCCGGGCATGGCCGAGGTCGGCAATATGCCGCTGCCGCCAAAGGTGCTGAAAAAAGGCATCACCGACATGGTGCGCATCAGCGATGCCCGCATGAGCGGCACCGCCTATGGCACCGTTGTGCTGCACACCACGCCCGAGGCGGCTGCTGGCGGGCCGCTGGCGGTGGTGCGCAACGGCGATCTGATCACGCTCGACGTCCCCGCACGCCGGCTGCATCTGCACGTCGACGACGCCGAACTCGCGAGCCGCCTGGCCGACTGGAAAGCGCCGGAACCGCCGCTGACCAGTGGCTACTGGAAGCTGTACATCGACCACGTGCTGCAAGCCGACGAAGGCTGCGACCTGGACTTCCTGCGCGGCAAGCGCGGCCACTTCGTACCGAAGGACAACCATTGACGCACGCCGGTCCGCCGGTGCTTTCGGCGCTGTTGTGGTCGCTGCTTTTTTCCTATTTCCCTTTCAATTTTTTGAACGGACCTCATCATGACTGAACGAATCGCATTGGTGACCGGAGCCGGCTCCGGAATCGGCAAGGGCTGCGCGACCGCGCTGTTGAAAGATGGCTGGCAGGTGGTGTTCGTCGGTCGCCGTGCCGAGGTGCTGGAGGCCGCAGTGGACGGTCACGCCAATGGCGTGGCGATGCCGGCCGATGTGTCCGACCCTGCTGCGGTGACGGCGCTGTTCGATGCGGTGCGGAATCGCTTCGGGCGCCTCGACCTGTTGTTCAACAACGCCGGCATCTCGCTGCCGAGCAAATCGCCTGACGAAGTCACTGCGGACGAGTGGCAGTCGGCGGTGGGCGTCAACCTGAACGGTGCGTTTTATTGCCTGTCGAATGCCTTTCGCCTGATGCGGGCGCAGTCGCCGATGGGTGGCCGAATCATCAACAACGGCTCGATCTCGGCGCACGCCCCGCGGCCCGGTTCGATTGCCTACACCGCCACCAAACATGCGGTCAGCGGATTGACGCGGACCGCGTCGCTCGATGGTCGGCGCTATGACATCGCGGTCGGCCAGATCGACATCGGCAACGTCGCCAGCGACATGACCGAGCGCATGACCAAAGGGGTTCCGCAGGCCGACGGCAGTGTCAAGCCGGAAGACCGGATGGACATGAGCGCGGTGGTCGACACCTTCATCACGATGTCGCGTTTGCCGCTCAGTGCCAACATCCTGTTCACGACGGTGATGGCCACCAAGATGCCGTTCGTCGGCCGCGGCTGAACCCCAGCGGGTACCACGCCGATGTGGGGCGCCGGCGGGACATTCCAGCAGACTTCGCTGACGCTGCGTCCCCTGTCCGCCAAGTCACTAAGTTGCCCTAACTCCCTAACTCGGCAAAATGGCCGAACTGCTCCGTGCGACCATTGTGCTTACAAGATGGATGGAGTCAGCATGGAAGTCGCGATCCGGAAGATGGGAAACTCACAGGGGGTGCTGATCCCCAAGCCCATCCTGGCCCAGGTCGGGCTGGAGGGTTCTGCCGACTTGCAGGTACGAGACGGTGTCATCGAGATCCGCCCGGTCCGCCGCAACCCGCGCGAGGGGTGGGCCGAGGACGCGCAGCGAATCGCCGAGCAGGGTGGTGATGCACAGGTGTGGCCGGAAGTTGCCAACGAAGGCGACCACGAACTGGTCTGGTGATGAAGACCGGCGAGATCTGGTTGGCGCAACTCGACCCGACCGTGGGCAGCGAGATCCAGAAGACGCACCCATGTGTCGTGATCTCGCCGAATGAGATGAATGCGCATCTACGGACCGTGATCGTCGCGCCCATGACCACAGGGTCGAGGCCTGCGCACTTCAGAATTCCACTGACCTTCCAAGGCAAGCAGGGCTTGATCGTCCTCGATCAGATCCGAGCGCTCGATCGAGCCCGTTTGGTCAAGCGACTGGGCGCGCTGCGCTCCCCAACCCTTGCGACGGCACTGCGAACACTGCAGGCCATGTTCGCTCCGTGAGGGGATTGCATGCGCTCGTCGAGCCGTGCTGAGCCGAGTGCCCCACGGCCTGCCTCGGAACCGTTCGCGGAAGATTGCGACGTCGCTGGCCGAGCAGTTGGCGGTGTCGAACGTTCGCTGTCAGGCCGCGGCGCGAACTCGCGGTTTCGGCCAGTTCCGGTCGTTCGCAAAGGCCCCATTCCATGCATCGGTCGGCGCGAGCGGAGGATGTCGGGTGACCGGCTCCGCTCATGTCCCC
>JBBRID010000480.1:0-3006 GCA_038221635.1 Burkholderiales bacterium | reverse complement strand
TTCAGTGCGACCAGCGAAAGCGAAAACTGGACGCCGAGCTTCGAGCCCCAGATCATTCCGGCGACGAGTGCCACGAAGCCGGCAACGCTCCAGACGATGACCCAGATGCGCGACAGCGGAATGCCGATCGACTGGGCGGCCTGGTGATCGTCGGCCACAGCCCGCAACGCTCGTCCGGTCTTGGTCATCTGGAAAAACAGCGTCAATACGGCGACCAGAGATGCGGCGATCAGCGCGGCGTAGAGGTCTTCCTTGCTGATCAGGATGCCGCCCGGGAAGACACTCTCGAACAGGAATGTCGGCTCCTTCGGCAGACCGATATCGATCTTGTAGATGTCGCTGCCGAACAGCGTCTGACCGAAGCCTTCAAGAAAATAAGTGATGCCCAGCGTCGCCATCAGCAAGGTGATGCCTTCCTGGTTGACCAGTTTGCCTAGCACCAGCTTTTCGATCAACCAGGCGGCGACGATCATCACACCCATCGCGGCGATGAAGCCGAGGATGTTGGCGAGCACCTGATTCTGGAAACCCAGCCAGGCCGGAATCCATTCGGCAAACCGCGCCATCGCCAACGCGGCGAACAACACCATCGCGCCCTGTGCGAAATTGAAAACGCCGCTGGCCTTGAAGATCAGCACGAAGCCGAGTGCGATCAGCGAATACAACATCCCCGCCATCAGGCCGCCGATCAGAGTTTCAATGAAAAAGCCCATGTCAGCTGTACCCCCGGTTAGTCGAGTGCGCCGAACCACCCCCCGAGGGGGTTGAGCCCGGTTTGGGGCGGCCCGGCACCGGGCCCACTTCTTCGAGATGATTCAATGTGTCGTCCCCAGGTACGCGCTGATCACGTCCTCGTTGTTGCGCACCTCGGCCGGGGTGCCGTCGCCGATCTTCTTGCCGTAGTCGAGCACGACCACGCGGTCGGAGATGTCCATCACGACGCCCATGTCGTGCTCGATCAGCACGATGGTGGTCGAGAATTCGTCGTTGACGTCGAGGATGAAACGGCACATGTCCTGCTTCTCTTCGACGTTCATGCCGGCCATCGGCTCGTCTAGCAACAGCACCTGCGGTTCCATCGCCAATGCGCGGCCCAGGTCGACGCGCTTTTGCAGTCCGTAGGGAAGCCGTCCGACCGGCGTCTTGCGGAAGGCCTGGATTTCGAGGAAATCGATGATGTGCTCGACAAACTCGCGGTGTTCGGTTTCCTCACGTGCGGCCGGGCCGATATGCAGTGCCTGTAGGAAGATGTTGGTCTTCATCTTCAAGTTGCGTCCGGTCATGATGTTGTCAACCACGTTCATGCCCTTGAACAAGGCCAGGTTCTGGAACGTGCGGGCCACACCCATCTCGGCCACCTGGCGGCTGTTCATGTGGCTGAAGGTCTTGCCGCGGAAAGTGATGCTGCCTTCCTGCGGCGCATAGACGCCGTTGATGCAGTTCAGCATCGAGCTCTTGCCGGCGCCGTTCGGCCCGATGATCGCGCGCACCTCGTGCTCGCGGACATCGAAGCTGATGTCGGCCAGCGCCTTCACGCCGCCGAAGCGCAGGCTGATGTTCTTCACGTCGAGGATCACCTCGCCGATCTTGCGTGCAATGCTCATGCGGCCTTGTTTCCGATCGTCGCGAACGTCTTCACGTCCTGGATCTTGAGGGTCGCCGAGATGCTGCCGCTGCGACCGTCCTCGAACTTGACCGCGGTGTCGATGAACTGTTCGGTCTTGCCGCCATACATCGCGTCGACCAGTTGCTGGTAGCGCTCGCCGATGAATCCGCGCCTCACCTTGCGGGTGCGTGTCAGCTCGCCGTCGTCGGCGTCGAGTTCCTTGTGCAGAATCAGGAAACGACTGACCTGACTGCCGGCGAGCATGGTATCGATCGCGAGGTCGGCATTGACCTTCTCGACGCATTCGCGAATCAACTCGTAGACCTCGGGCTTCTGCGCCAGATCGGCGTAGCCCGCATAGGGCAGGTTGCGCTTCTCGGCCCAGCTGCCGACCGCGTCGATGTCGATGTTGATGAAGACGCACACCGTGTCGCGCTTGTCTCCGTAGGCGACGACTTCCTTGATCTGCGGGAAGAATTTCAGCTTGTTCTCGACATATTTGGGCGCAAACATTGCGCCGTCGTTGGCGCCGCCTGAAATCCGGCCGACATCCTTCGCGCGGTCGATGATCTTCAGATGGCCTGCGGCATCAAGGAAGCCGGCGTCCCCGGTGTGATACCAACCATCGGCACTCAGCACCTCGGCCGTGGCGGCAGGGTTCTTGTAGTACTCACGCAGCAGGCCGGGCGACTTGATCAGGATTTCGCCGCTCGCATCGACCTTCACTTCGACGCCGGCGATCGGCACCCCGACCGTATCGGCGCGCGCCTCGTTGTCGGGCTGCAGGCAGACGAATACGGCAGTCTCGGTGGACCCGTAGAGCTGCTTGAGATTGACGCCGATCGAGCGGTAGAACGTGAACAGGTCCGGTCCGATCGCCTCGCCGGCGGTGTAGGCGACGCGAACCCTGCTCAAGCCCAGCGTGTTGCGCAGCGGGCCGTACACAAGCGCACCGCCCAGGGCATATTGCAGGCGATCCAGCGCACCGATCGGTTCGCCGTCGCTACCGACGTCCTTGCCATCCATCAGCGCCGGTCCGACGCGTTTGGCAACCTGCATGACAGGATGGAACAGGCGGCGCTTGATCGCGGCCGCATCTTCCATGCGGATCATCACGCTCGTCAGCAGCCCCTCGAAGACGCGGGGCGGCGCGAAATAGTAGGTCGGGCCGATTTCCTTCAGGTCGATCATGACGGTGGCGGCCGACTCCGGGCAGTTGACGACGTAGCCGCAAACCAGCCATTGCGCGTAGCTGAATATGTTCTGCCCGATCCAGGCCGGCGGCAGGTAGGCCAGCACTTCCTCGTCGTTGCGCAATTTGTCGAAATCGGCGCCGGCCTTGGCACGGTCGAGCAGGCTAGCGTGCGTGTGCACCACGCCTTTTGGATTGCCGGTCGTCC
>JBBRID010000479.1:0-3010 GCA_038221635.1 Burkholderiales bacterium | reverse complement strand
CCTTCCTCGACGTCGAACGTTTCCTGGCGCTGGAGTCGCAGCGCAAGCGGGTGCAGAGTGCCACCGAGGAACTGCAGGCACGGCGCAACAACCTGTCCAAGCAGATCGGCGGGCGCAAATCCAGAGGTGAGGACGCTGCCGATCTGCTGGCCGAGGTTGGCGGCATCGGCGAGCAGATGACGGCGTCGGCCGATTCACTCGATGTGATCCAGGCCGAGTTGTCGAGCATGCTGATGGGGCTGCCCAACCTGCCGCATGCCAGCGTTCCGGACGGTGCGGACGAGACGGCCAATCTGGAGATCAAGCGCTGGGGCGCGCCGCGCAGCTTCGATTTCGCGGTCAAGGACCATGTCGACATTGGCGCGCCGCTGGGCCTGGATTTCGATACCGGCGCAAAGCTGTCGGGTTCGCGCTTCAGCTTTCTGCGGGGACCGATGGCCAGGCTGCACCGCGCACTTGCCCAGTTCATGCTCGACACGCAGACGGACGCCCACGGCTATACCGAGTGCTACACGCCATACATCGTCAACCGGGAAGTGCTCGAAGGCACCGGGCAGCTGCCCAAGTTCAAGGACGACATGTTCTGGGTGCTGCGTGGCGGCGATGAAGAACAGCCGGAGCAATACCTGATCTCCACTTCGGAGATTTCGCTGACCAATTCGGTTCGTGAGCAGGTACTGGCCGAGGCCGACCTGCCAATCAAGCTGACCGCGCACAGCCCGTGTTTTCGCTCTGAAGCTGGCAGCGCGGGACGCGACACCCGCGGCATGATCCGCCAGCACCAGTTCGACAAGGTCGAGATGGTGCAGGTCACGCACCCCGATCGCTCGTTCGACGCGCTCGAAGAGATGCTCGGCCATGCGGAGGCGATCCTGAAGGCGCTACAGTTGCCGTATCGCGTGGTGTTGCTGTGCGCCGGCGACATGGGTTTCGGTTCGACCAAGACCTACGACCTGGAAGTGTGGCTGCCGGCACAGCAGACCTACCGCGAGATCAGCTCGGTGTCCAACTGCGAGGCGTTTCAGGCGCGACGCATGCCCACGCGTTACAAGAATGCGCAGGGCAAGAACGAGCTGGTGCACACCTTGAACGGCTCGGGTCTGGCAGTTGGCCGCGCCTTGGTCGCGGTGCTCGAGAATTGCCAGAACGCCGATGGATCGGTGAACGTCCCCGAGGTGCTGTTGCCCTACATGGGCGGCATCGCGGTCTTGCAAGCCTGACTCCGGAGACACGACGCCATGGCTGATATCAAAGCAGTTGCCGACCAGTTGATGGTGGCGCGCGAGCAGGCTGCACTTTTGCCGCTTCCTTCATCGAGAGAACTGTTCTCGCTGCAGGATGCCTTCGCTGTCGGCGATGAGATTCGCCGCCAACGGGTCGAGGCCGGCGAGCGGCCATTGGGCTACAAGATCGGCTTCACCAACCGAAGCATCTGGCCGCGCTACGGCGTCTATGCGCCGATCTGGGCGCCGGTATGGGACAGCACGGTACGCGTGCTCGAAGGTGACAGCGCCGAACTGTCGATGAAGGGCCTGGTCCAACCCCGCTTCGAACCCGAAGTCGTCTTCGGATTCAGGCGTGCGCCGAAGGCCGGCATCTCGGCCGACGAACTGATCGACTGCCTGGACTGGGTGGCGCATGGCGCCGAAATCGTCCACACCCATTTCGACGGCTGGAAATTCACCGCCGCCGATTCGGTGGCCGACTTCGCACTGCATGGTGCGTTGGTGGTCGGCCCGAAATGTGACCCCTCGGTGTTCGGCAACGATCTCTCCGGCCAGTTGGCTGCACTGACCATCGAGCTGTCGTGCGACGGCCGCGTCGTCGACCGCGGGCAGGGCAGCAACGTGCTCGATTCGCCGCTGCTCGCGCTGCATCTGTGGTTGCAGGCGATGGCGGCTCAATCACCCGACTGGAAGGTAGAGGCCGGCGACATGGTGACCACCGGCACCATCACCGACGCCTGGCCAATCGCCGTCGGGCAACATTGGCAAACCAGCTTGTCCGATTCACGCCTGACCGGCCTCAGCGTGACCGTTACCGACTGATCAGCTTCTTGGCTACGGCCTGGTGATTCGAGTGAGCTAGAATCTTTGGCTGCGTTGGCGATCACCACGCGAAAGTCAGACACCAGGAGAGGTGGCAGAGTGGTCGAATGTACCTGACTCGAAATCAGGCGAACCGCAAGGTTCCGCGGGTTCGAATCCCGCCCTCTCCGCCAAGGATCGGTTTCACTGCGTCTTACAGAGACCCGCGAAACCATGTGACAGCCCCGTAAATTGGGGCTGTTTCGTTTCCGGGCGTCTCATGGCGTCTCTTGACAATCCGCATCCTCAGGGGACTATTCGGGGGACTTTTCGAGGGACTTCGAACCCCACCCTCCAAAAGTCTCCCAAATGCCTCTCAGGTCGCGCAAGAAGGAAAACTACGCGCGCCTCACGCCAAGGAACTACCGACGTTGCTGCGCCGCATCGACACCTACCAGGGCACGAAGTACACCCGCCTGGCCATGCAGCTGATGGCGCTGACCTTCGTGCGCACTGGCGATCTGATCGGCGCACGCTGGGGCGGATTCGACCTCGAAGCGGCCGAGTGGCGGATCCCGGCCCCGAACGAATGAAGATGCGTACGGCGCACATCGTGCCGCTGTCGACCCGGGCGATCGAGGTATTGGCGACACTCAACGAATTGCGCGGGCCAGGCGACCTGATATTCCCCGGCGAACGCGACCACCAGCGGCCAATGTCGAACAACACCATTCTGCTGGCGCTGGGGCGCATGGGCTACAAGCACCGGATGACGGGGCACGGTTTCCGCGGAATTGCGTCAACGATGCTGCACGAACTCGGCTACCGTCAGGTGTGATCGAGCTGCAATTGGCGCACCAGCAGCGGAATGCGATCAGCGCGGCTTATAACCACGCGATGTATCTGAAGGAGCGGCGCGAGTTGATGCAGGCTTGAGCGGACCAATTGGCGAGCCTCAAGGGTTGGAGCGGAAGTCTTGCCGT
>JBBRID010000478.1:0-3022 GCA_038221635.1 Burkholderiales bacterium | reverse complement strand
GGTGCTGACGCCCAACATGAAGGGCTACGAAGCCGCAGTGGCGGCCGGCGCGACCGAAGTGGCCGTGTTCGCCTCGGCATCGGAAGCGTTTTCACAGCGCAACATCAACTGCTCAATCGCCGAATCGATTGCGCGCTTCGAGCCCATCCTCGCCGCCGCGAACGGTCACGGCGTCAAGGTTCGCGGCTACGTGTCGTGCGTCACGAGCTGCCCGTATGAAGGCGATATCGCCCCGGCCGCGGTGGCCGACGTGGCGCGCGCACTGTTCGATCGCGGCTGCTACGAGGTCTCGCTCGGCGACACCATCGGCGCCGGCACACCGGCCTCGGTGGTCCGCATGCTCGAAGCCGTTGCCGCCCACGTGCCGGTCGAGCAACTGGCCGGCCACTTCCACGACACCTACGGCATGGCCGCCGCCAACGTCTACGCCGCCTGGCAATTCGGCCTGCGCGTATTCGACAGTTCGATCAGCGGATTGGGCGGCTGCCCGTATGCGAAAGGCGCGTCGGGCAACGTGGCGACCGAAGACGTGGTCTACCTGCTGCACGGCCTGGGCGCCGACACCGGCATCGACCTGGACAAGCTGGTCGATTGCTCGGCATGGATCTCGGCGCAATTGAATCGCGAGCCGGGGTCGAAGGTGGCGCGGGCGATGTTGGCGAAGCGGGGGTAAAGCGGGGCAGGAGGCTCGGATCGGCAAGGCCGGTTTCGTGGGCGTGCTGACGTCGGTGCCGGCTTGGACTGAAGACAGTCGTTGGGCCGATCGATCGCAAAGACCGGTTTCGACCCATAGGAGCCGGCGGCGGTTTTACTGCAGAACGACCGGTGTACCTTGAAACTTGACCTTGGCCTTTGGCGCCGAGAAAGTCAGTGATGGCGACAGCGATCATTCGCGGGTGCCAATCGACGATCGCAACCAATTCGGGGTCGAACGACTGCATCCGATGGTCACGAACTGGCGCTGCCGACCCATGGCCGCTGAATAAGGCAAACTATTCGAAGTTGGAAACCGGTCGTTCAGGAAGTGCGCTCCAGCGAGCGAGATGCAGGAAGGCCGAGCCAATGCACCGGGTCAGTGGCGGAGGTGTACCGCGGAGTGAGACTTTTCCGTCCAAGATTCCCGATGTCGGGCCGAAAAGCAGCGCTGCATACCTTGAGTTTGGTGACAAGAGGGCAAACGAAATGGCGATTCTCGAAACTGCAGTACCGGGGTCGGTGCCACCGCGCTGATGCCGACCGACCCTGATCTCGAGGCCTTCAACGCGCAGGTCGCCGCGGCTGAACCGTGGCCGAAGGTTCGCTCGACCGACGCTCGTCGGGCGCGCATGGAATCAGTTTCGCGCCGCTTTCCGGGGCAGCCTGACAACGTCGCAAGGACTGATCACTGGCTGATGCTACCGGGGCGCGAAATATTGGTGCGGGTTTATCGCCCCGTTCCTGGTCAATTGCCGGCGCTTCTCTATATGCACGGTGGTGGCTGGGCGGCCGGAAGCGTGGCGACGCACGATGGCGTATGCGCAACACTGGCCCTGGATGCAGGCATCGTGGTCGCAAGCGTGCAGTATCGGCGTAGCCCGGAAAACCCATGGCCCGCCCCCAACGACGATTGCTATGCGGCACTGCAATGGCTTGCCGGGCAAGCACAGGCGCTCGAAATCGATGAGGGGCGCATTGGCGTCGGTGGGGACAGCGCGGGTGCGCACCTTGCGATAGGGGTAGCTCTTGAAGCTCGCGATCGTGGTGGCCCTGCGGTTGCGCTGCAGCTTCTCCTTTATCCCGTGATCGAACCCGCATTCGATACCTCGAGTTACCAGTTGCACGCCGAGTCGGCAACACTGACGCGGGCGGACATGATTGAGTTCTGGCGGCTGTATTTGCCGCCAGGCAAGACGGCACCCGATTGACGAGCATTGCCCGGTGATGCCAAGCTGCAGAATTTGCCACCTGCATGTGTCGTGCTTGCGGGCATGGACCCGCTCGGCGATGAGGGCATGAAGTTCGCAACACGGATGCGCGAGGCCGAAGTCGAAGTGACGGTCATCGAAGCCCCTGCCATGACCCATGGTTTCGTGCGCGCCGCGCCTTACGTGGCAGCAGCCCGTGCCGTGCAGCGGCAGGCCAACGAGGTCGTCAAACGCAGCCTGCACTCGCGGTAGCCTGTTATGCGAATCTCAGGTCATTCTGGTCTGTCGAAGTCTCGAGCTGCCGAATAGGCATCGTCGACCAGTTGCAGCACACTCAAGTGTGCGTCGACAGACGCCTCGAAGGGGCGTTCGTCGCGCAGGGCTTCGACGAAGTGCCGTATGGCGCCCAGGTAGCTGGCGCTGTAGTCGGCCGCCAGATCCACCACTTCGTGGATCGGTGTTTTGCCTTCGATGCTCAAACAAGTGTCGCGAAGCGTGATCGAAGCCTTGCTTCCGACAAGCGCGAGCTGGTCGCGCAGCGAGGACAAAGACTGCGCCGAGGCCATGTCACCGATGACCTCGAAGCGAGCGCCACCAGCGCAGACCAGAACGATCTTTGCAGACGACTCGCCAACTATCTGATTGACTGCACGGCGCATCGAGGCCTCGAAGACGCTCGCTGGCCCGGCCAACCAGCAGGCGATGTCGAGGTGGTGAACCAGCACTTCGGCCACCATCATGCGTGGCAGCGTGGCCAGCAACGGCTGGCGCAACAGCGCCGGGAGCTGGCCATTGGAATCGGGCAGCAAACCGCTGCTGGTGGTCTGCAATCGGGCCGACCGAAGTTCACCGAGGCGTCCTTCATCGAGCCAACGTCGCACCTGCCGATAGTGCGGCCTGAAGCGCCAGTTCTCATGCACCATCAACCGAACACGCGAGCCTACTGCATCGATCAGTTGCCGCGCCTGGCCAGCGCTTGGCGCCAGCGGCTTCTGGCACAGCACGTCCACGCCCGCGGCTGCAGCCGCCAAGCAATGCTCGGCATGCAGATGAGGTGGCGTCATCAGGTCGACAGCGTCGAGCGCTTCGCCGGCAAGCATGTCGTCCAGGCTGCGCCA
>JBBRID010000477.1:0-3035 GCA_038221635.1 Burkholderiales bacterium | reverse complement strand
TGCGATGCCGGGCAGCGACAACATGGAAGCTGCCACCAGTGCCATGGTCAGCGGGCGGAGCGCAAAGCGCTTCCGTTGTCGCCCGGAAATCGAGCTTCGGCACGATGTGCTGGTGTGGTTGCTGATGCGGTCTTGGGCGTTCATGACATCCTCATTAACTACTTCGTCGACGCTTTGCGCTCGGCTCAAAAACTGTAGCTCACCGAGAAGTGGGCACGGGTATCGTGGCGGGAAGTCCGATTGCCCGCCGCCATGGTGTAAGCGATGTCCAGGCGCGCCTGCAGCGGCCCGGACCCGTAACGCATGCCGATGCCCACAGAACCGAGCCGGCATTCGGATTCACCGAGCCGGCACTCGAGCCGTTGCAGGTTGTTGACATGATTCTTGACCCAACCCGCATCGGCGAACGCGAGCAGACGAAACGAGCCCTTGCTGCCGACATTTTTTGCCAGGTCAGGGCTCAGCAATTCGACCGCGCCGGCGGCGCCGCTGTCGCCCGTGACTTCGCGCTCGTCGTAGCCGCGTACCGACGACGCGCCGCCAATGCCGAACTGCTCGCCGGGTACCAGTTTGTCACTGGTGCCCTGGCCGACCAGGCGCAATTGCAATTGCCATTCCTCGGGCAGCGCGAGAGCTGCAAACAGGCCAAAACGCAGCGCGGTATAGCGTGGCTCGGAGCCAGGGCGGACCTTCTGAAACTGCGCGGTGTCGCCATAGCGGCCACCGAGGTGCAGGTTGTGCAGCAGGCCGACCGAGGCTCCGAAGCGGTTTTTACCGCCTTTCTGGATCACGTATTCGATCGCCAAAGGCTGCACTGTCACGCTTTCACCGGCATTGCCACAGGCGCCCGCCGGGAGCCCGACGATGTTGCAATTGTTGATGTAATCTCGGTTATCGAGACCGACGATCAGCCGGTGATCGATTTCGCCGAAGCGAGGCAGGTACTTGGTCAGACGCAGGCCGGCAATTTGTCCTTTGCCGGAGAACTGCAACGGCCCGGCGGCGGTTGCACTGGTTCCGCCGTCGACATCTGAGTAAGCCGCGTAGGCGTCGATTGCCATGCCCTGGGCATACAGCGGAATGCGGTAGTTGGCGCTGAAGACGGTGACCGACTCGAGCTTCTCGGGGGCCACCTGCAGTTGCAGAGCAAGGACGTGGTCGCGATCGAACAAGGCGGCATTCTGGTAGCCGAAATTGGCCCGCAGACGACCGGTGCTGGAGTTCCCGGTGTTGTCCAGCCCGATCGTGAAGCGGCTGGCTTTCTGCTCGACGACCTGGATCTGGGCTTCGACCTCGCCCGGCTTGTCGCCGGGCTGCAGCAGCACGTCGATGCGTTTGGCCGGATTTTCGTTGGCCAGCTGAATCTGCGCATCGATCTCGCGCACACGAGGCGTGTTGCCCTCGATCAGCGAGGGCAGGCTGGCGCGGATGTTGGCTTCGCTGAATTGCTGCGCGCCGCTGACGGTGACGTTGGCAATCTTGCCCTCGACAACGGTGATGTTCACCTGGTTGCCGCTGAGCGCCTGCTCGGGCAGAAATGCGACGACAGCCCCGTATCCGGCGTCGCGGTAAAGCGCCTGCAAGGCAGCGGCCGCTCGCTTCAGATCGTCGATGCTGCGTTCACCCTTGTAGCGCTCTAGCAGTGCATCGATCTGCGTCTGATTCAACAGGCTGTTGCCGGTAACCTTGAACGACTGAACCTGAAGTTTCGCGGCGTCCGCCGATTGGGCGAATGCTGGTGCGGTGACACCGAGCAACAACACCCACAAGTGGTTACAGATGATTCGGGCAAACGGTGGGCGCATAGGGCTCCTGTATGCGGTTGTCTGTGCCGGGCGTGCAGGCGTTTCGCACCTGCCGCCAGCTTGCGCCGACCATAGCCGGGTTGTCTGAGTGCTACAAGCCCCGACTGCTGCGGACGCGGCGATTGCGCAACGTTGCTTCACGATCCTTGGCTTGGGGTCGCCGGTCGCGCGTTCAGTCCGCGATACTGAGCTTCAGCGCGCCATTTTTGCTCCAGGCTGCAATCTCCTGCTGCAGCAGAAACAGACTTCGCGGGTGGCTGTCCGTCCAGCCGGGCATGAAGCCTACCACTGCACGATCGCCGATGCGCCGAAGATTCATCGCGCGTGCGTCGACTTCACCACGCGCGTGGCACTTGATGATTGCCAAACGAAGGCACAGCGTTTGCCAGGCAAACTCCGGGCTGGGGCTGGCGAGCCTCGCCTCGACCTTGCGCAGGCCGCCGCGTTGGCCGAGCAGCAAGTCTGACAGACGGCGCTGCTGCGATTGCGAAAATCCGGCGGCGTCGACATTTGCGAGCAAGTACGCGCTGTGTCGGTGGTGATCATGGTGCGAAACCATCATGCCCATCTCGTGCAACGCACAGGCCCACAGCAGGTCCTGGCGTGGTTCTTCCAGCGGATCATCGGACTTGATCGAATCCTTGATGTCGTCGTAAAGCGCCGCGGCGACCGACGCCACACGGTTTGCGTGTGGGACGTCGATCTGGAATCTGCGCTGCAGTTCGGCGACCGACGCATCGCGAATGTCGTGACCGGGTTCACCAGAGAACTGCCCGCCCGCAGCATCCAGGCGCTCGGCCAGATCGAAGATCACGCCTTGACGTAACGCGCCGCGCGCCGGTTGCAGCGAGTCGATCCCGAAGTGGGTCGCCAGCGTGTAGAGGATCGACAAGCCGCCGGCGATCACCGCGCGGCGGTCTTCCTTCAAACCGCTGAGGCTGAGTCGATCGATGCGGCCGGCGCGCAGGCACTGTTCGATCAACCAGCGCAGGCCATCCGGCGTGATGCTGCCATCAGTGATGCCGTTGGCGCTCAGCAGTTGCGACACCGCTCCGACCGTGCCCGACGACCCCAGTGCCTCACGCCAATGGCGGGACGCGAACGGCTCCAGCGCCTCTTCGAGTTCTGCCCCGGCCGCCACCTGCGCGGCACGAAATGCCTGTTCGGTAAATCGGCCATCGGCAAAATAGGCCAGCGACAGGCTGACGCTGCCCACCTGAAATGACTCGG
>JBBRID010000476.1:0-3047 GCA_038221635.1 Burkholderiales bacterium | reverse complement strand
GCCCGCGGTGAAAATGTCGACGCGGTGCTTGAAAGTCTGTCGCGCGGCCTGACGCAGAAAATGATGCACGGCGTGATGGTCGAGCTCCAGGCCGGTGATCACAGCAGCCGCGATCAAGTCGCCGATACCGTATCGCGCCTGTTCTTGCGCGGCCGCCTTCGCAATCCACCTCAAAGCTAGTGTCCTGTCCCTGATACTGGCGCAGCCACTTCGCCCACCCGCGGCGATATCGGTCGCGGCCCTGGCCGCATGGCATCACCCATGCAGATCGCACCATGAAACCCAGCTTACGCCAGCAATTCGAACGCCTTGCGCTGCGCTTGAACGAACTCGACGCCACCCTCGGCGATCCGGTGGTGGCAGCCGACATGAACCGCTTTCGCGGCCTCTCGCGCGAATACGCCGAAGTCAGTGGCGTGATTGAACGCTACAACGCCTTCCTGCGACGTGAACACGACCTCGCCGAAGCAACCGAGATGCTCGAGTCAGCGGCCGGCGATGCCGAGATTGCGGCGATGGCCAGCGAAGAGTGCGCACAGGCGCGCCGCGACATGGAGCGAATTGGTCTGGAACTGCAGACCGCATTGCTGCCGCGCGATCCCGACGAAGATCGCAACGCATTCCTGGAGATCCGGGCCGGCACCGGTGGCGACGAATCCGCGCTGTTCGCTGCCGACCTGGCACGGATGTACCTGCGCCATGCCGAACGACAAGGCTGGCGCACCGAAGTGATGTCGGAAAACCCGTCGGATCTCGGCGGCTACAAGGAGGTGGTGATCCGCATCGACGGCAGCGGGGCGTACGGCGGTTTGAAGTTCGAATCAGGCGGCCACCGCGTGCAAAGGATCCCGGTCACCGAAACCCAGGGACGCATCCACACCAGCGCCTGCACCGTAGCCGTTCTCGCTGAAGCCGACCCGGCGCAGGAAATTTCGCTGAACCCAGCCGAACTTCGGATTGATACCTTTCGCGCCAGCGGCGCTGGCGGGCAACACGTCAACAAGACCGACAGCGCGATCCGGATCACGCACTTGCCGACCGGGCTGGTTGCCGAATGCCAGGACGACCGCAGCCAGCATCGCAACAAGGCGAAGGCGCTGGCGGTGCTGGCAGCGCGCCTGCGCGACAAGGATCAGGCCGAACGATCCGCCAAGGAAGCAGCGCACCGAAAAGGCCTGATCGGCAGCGGCGATCGCAGCGATCGAATCCGCACCTACAACTTTCCGCAGGGCCGAATGACCGATCACCGCATCAATCTGACGCTTTACAAGCTGCAGTCGGTGCTCGACGGCGACCTTCACGAAATCGTCGACGCGCTGGCGGCGGCCCGCGCCGCGCAGCAGCTCGAATTGCTGGAGAGCGGCGAATCGTGAACCCCGACAACGATCCACTTGCGTCGCTGCAAACGGTGTCGGCTGCCTTGCTGGCGGCCGAACAGTCCAGGATCGAGCGACTCGATGCCCAATGGCTGCTCGCAGATTTAATGGCGCAAAGCCGTACCTGGCTGATCGCTCATGGCGACAGCCGCCTCGATACGCATCAGTGGCTGGCCTGGTTGAACCTGCTTGAACGCCACGTCAATGGGGAACCGCTGGCCTACCTGCTGGGGCAGCAGACATTCTTCGGCCTGGAATTGCAGGTGGGCCCGGCGGTTCTTGTGCCGCGTTCCGATACCGAAGCGCTGGTGACCTGGGCGGTCGAGATCCTGC
Source organism: Burkholderiales bacterium (assembly GCA_038221635.1). Taxonomy (GTDB): domain Bacteria; phylum Pseudomonadota; class Gammaproteobacteria; order Burkholderiales; family Burkholderiaceae_C; genus Ideonella_A. The sequence continues at coordinate 1,338 of JBBRID010000476.1, read as the reverse complement.
ATCAACGCGACATCGAACGCGACAAACCACGCGACCAGGCGCCACCCCCTTCGGTCATCGACCTCGGCTGCGGCAGTGGTGCGATCGGGCTGGCGGTGAAATCGATGCATCCGGCTGCGCAAGTGACGGCGGTCGACTTCAGCAGCGAGGCCATCGGCATGGCTGCCGCGAACGGCGCCCGACTGGGGCTGGAGATCGAGTGGGTCCGCGGCGATTGGTGGGCCGGGGTGGGGGGCCGTCGCTTCGATCTGGCGGTCTCCAACCCCCCCTATATCGCAGCCGACGACCCCCATTTGACAGCGCTGCGGCATGAGCCAACGCTGGCATTGGTGGCGGGCGACGACGGTCTTTCGGCGCTGCGTGAAATCATCGCGCAGGCGCCCCAACACCTGCATCCGCAATCGTGGCTGCTGCTCGAACACGGCTACTGCCAGGCAGACGCCGTCACAGCGCTGTTGCACGAGCGCGGCTTCGAAGCGGTTCAAACCCGTCTCGATCTGGCCGGGCGGCCCCGCTGCAGCGGCGGCAGATGGCCTCGATCGGCGCGCTGACCACCTCGAATCCAGACATTTCCCCAAAGATCGGCAGCGGGCGTAATATGCAGGCGCGGCCCCGTAGTCTTTCAAAGGAGATGTCCATGCCTTCGACACGACGCAAGTTGACGACGATGCTGGCAATCGTCTGGGCGCTGCAGTGCGGCACTGCCCTGGCCGACGGCAGCGGCTTCCGGGCACTCGCAAGTGACGACCTGTGGCCCAGATGGCAGACCCGGGTATTGGCTTCCCCGTCGTTTTCCCTCTGGCAGCATGCCGTGAGCACTCAGGACGCCGGCCGTCGCGGCCAGGAGTCGATCAGCCTGCTCGGCGATTTCTTCTTTTCGCGGCCACTGCAGCAAAACCAGCCTGCCGAAGGCTGCTTGGTCAAATACATTTGTGCCATGGGTGGCACCTCCCAGTCCGGCCTCTACAACTTGCCAGACGTCAGGCAATCCGGGACCCTTCAGAGGTGCATTAGCTTCCAGACATCAACGCATTGGCTCGCTGCATATAAAAGTTAGCCAAGGCTTCAGGAGACGTCGGAGGATAAAGAATAAGGTGATCATAGTCTGAAACCTTGATATCAGTTTTGGACTGTGCAGCGGTAGCTTCATCCATTACTGGAATTTCACCAATAAGTGTTTCTTTTCCATGTTTCACTGTGGGCATACCTACAGTTTCACGGACATCCTTAGACAATACCGACAGCGGCCAGCGCTCCGCTTCTTTCTCTGACAGCCGGGAAAGTACTGTGCTCAATTTTCGCTCTCTAGAACTTGAATGTAGTCTTGAAGGTGACCTT
>JBBRID010000475.1:0-3076 GCA_038221635.1 Burkholderiales bacterium | reverse complement strand
TAGCCGACGTTGACACACCACAGCCCCGACATCGCATCGAGCATCTGGTGGCCGTCGCTGTCCCACAGATAAAAATTCACCGCCCGCGAGATCACCCGCGAGCCCTTGGCCGCCAGCGACTTGAAATCGGTGAAGGGATGCAGGAAGTGCGCGCTGTCGGCGGCTTGCCAATCGGCGGTGGTGCGGGTCGTGGACGTTGATTGATTCATGCGTCAATTGTTCTCGATGGCAAACGGGCACACACCCGATCAAATTCTGTGGGAGCGCCTTCAGGCGCGATCGCGACCGGCGCCAACGGCCATCGTGCCTGAAGGCACTCCCACAAAAAACCGGAATCCACCTGCGAACACCGAATTGCTAGACATGAAGAAGCAAATGCTCCCGCTCCCACGGCGAGATCACCTTCATGAACTCGGCATATTCGACTTCCTTCACTTCCGAATAAACGGTCACGAACGGTCGTCCGAGGACCTCGGCCAGGTCGGTATCTTCCCTCAGCAGCGTCAAGGCCTCGCCAAGGCTGCGCGGCAACTGGAAATCGCCCAGATAAGCGTCCCCCTTGCATTCGGGCGTCGGTTCGATCTGGTTCTTGATCCCGAGGTAGCCGCAGGCCAGTGTTGCCGCGAGCGCGCAATACGGATTGGCGTCGGCGCCGCTGACCCGGTTCTCGATCCGTCGTGCACCCGGTGTGGCCACCGGCGAGCGGATGCCGACGGTGCGGTTGTCGGTGCCCCATTGGATGTTGATCGGCGCGGCATTCGAACGCACCAGCCGGCGGTAACTGTTGACATACGGCGCGAACAGCGCCATCGCGGCCGGAATGTAATTCTGAAGCCCGCCGATGTACCAGTAGAACTCCTTGCTCGCGCTGCCGTCTTCGTTGCTGAAGATGTTGCGCCCTGTCACCTTGTTGAGCAGGCTCTGGTGGATGTGCATCGAGCTGCCCGGCTCACCAGCGATCGGCTTGGCCATGAAGGTGGCGAACATGTCGTGGCGCAGCGCGGCCTCGCGCAGGGTGCGCTTGAAGAAGAACACCTCGTCAGCCAGCCCCAACGGGTGGGCATGGAAGAAATTGATCTCCATCTGGCCGGCGCCGACCTCGTGGATCAGCGTGTCGACGTTGAGCTGCATCTTCTCGCAGTACGAATAGACATCCTCGAACAGCGGATCGAATTCGTTGACGGCATCGATCGAATAGGCCTGGCGCGAGGTCTCGGCGCGGCCGCTGCGGCCGATCGGAGCCTTCAGCGGAACGTCCGGATCGGTATTGCGCGCCACCAGGTAAAACTCGAGCTCGGGTGCTACCACCGGCTCCCAGCCTTCGGCGGCAAACAGATCGCACACATGACGCAGCACCGAGCGCGGCGCAAACGGGATCAGCTTGCCGTCCTTGTCGAAGCAGTCATGGATCACCTGCGCAGTCGGATCGGTGGCCCACGGCACGATGCGCACGGTGCTCGGATCGGGCCTCAGGTGCATGTCCTGATCGGTCGGGCTGATCACGTCGTAGTACGGCCCTTCGGTCGGAAATTCGCCGGTCACGCCCATCGCGACAACGGCCTCCGGCAGCCGCATACCGCGGTCTTCGGTGAATTTCGCGCGCGGCATGATCTTGCCGCGTGCGACGCCGGTGAGATCGGGTACCAGGCACTCGATTTCGGTGACCCGGTTTTCGTCCAGCCACTGTTCGAGTTCGTGAAATGTGAAATTGTCTCTTGATACCATGCTTGACCTTGGTTTGCAGTGTTGACCGAATTGGCCCGCTGCAATCACTATCGATCCGGAACCGCCTCGGACGACGATCGACGGCCTGTGCGCTGTGAGCGCCGCGCTTCACAGGCCGCACCGAAGGCGCGCAGCAGCCGCAGCGACACCGGGTTTTCGGCCGCACGCCATTCCGGGTGCCACTGCACACACAAATTGAAAGCCGGAGCCGATGGCAGCGAAAACGCCTCGACCAGGCCGTCCGGGGCGCGCGCCTCGACGCGCAAGCCTTCTGCCAGGCGACCGATGCCTTGGCCATGAACCGAGTTGACGACGACCGAACCACCGCCCAGAACCTGCTCGAGCAATCCGCCGGGCACGACATCGACCGGATGCGCCGGCGCGTACAAGGCTTCCGCATTGGCATCGGCACGCCCACCGGCTCCGCGATGTTCGTCGTGCCCAGGAGTCGTCTGCACGGCCTGCAACAGGCTGCCGCCAAGCGCGACGTTGGTTTCCTGCAGGCCGCGGCAGATCGCCAACAAGGGAATGCCGGACGCCAGGCAGCGCCGGATCAGCGGCAAGGTCCAGGCGTCGCGTTGCGGGTCTAGCGGCAACTCATCGTCCAGCACCGATTCACCAAAGTGTTCGGGGTGCACGTTTGATGGCGAGCCGGTCAGGAAAACACCATCGGCAAGCTCGAGGCAGGCATCGATCTCGCTGCCATCCTCGGCAGACGGGATCACCAGCGGCAACGCTCCCGCCAGCCGAACCGCTTCGATGTACTTCTTGCCGACCACGTGGAAAGGGTGTTCACCGAGCATCCGGTTGCACGCCGGCACCAGCACGATGGGCATCGACCCGCCACGGGCGGCGTGATCGGAGTCGGCGAAAAACAGTGGGCGCGGATGATTCACGAATGGGAACTTTGGCGGACGGTGATGTCTACACTAACAGCCGGCAATGACGCTTGGTTGAACTGCTGCAAGGTCTTCGCAAACGCCGCCGACACCGATAACGCCGATTATCAACCGTGCAGAACGGCGACTCGGCGCAGCCGCCGATCCCATTCGACAAGCTTTTCCACAACCCATTCGACAGGCGCGTGTGCGCCGCAACTTGATGGCAAGGTCTCAACAATGAAACCGGTACTCGTGCTGCAACACCTTCCCGACGATGGCCCGGCCTATCTTGCGACCTGGCTCGAGCAGCAGGGCGTGGCGATGGATCTGCGCTGCTCGGCCGAAACCTACCCGAGTGACCTGAGCGGACACCGCGCGCTCGCCGTGCTCGGCGGCGAGATGAGTGCCAACGACGATCTGCCGGCGCTGCGCCGAGGTGAGGAGTTGATACGTGATGCGGTGGCCCGCGG
>JBBRID010000474.1:0-3083 GCA_038221635.1 Burkholderiales bacterium | reverse complement strand
CGCGGCGACACCATCGATGTGTTTCCAGCCGAGCACAGCGAACTGGCAATCCGCATCGAACTGTTCGACGACGAGATCGTGTCGCTGCAGTTGTTCGACCCCCTGACCGGGCGGATCCGCCAGAAGTTCCCGCGCGTCACGGTCTATCCGTCCAGCCACTACTTGACGCCGCGCGACCGCGTCGTCGTCGCGATCGAGACTATCAAGGAAGAACTGCGAACCCGACTGGCCGAACTGGTCGGCACGGGCAAGCTGGTCGAGGCGCAGCGGCTGGAGCAGCGCACCCGCTTCGATCTCGAGATGATGCAGGAGATCGGTCATTGCAAGGGGATCGAGAACTACACGCGGCACCTGTCAGGTGCAGCCCCGGGCGAGCCGCCCCCGACGCTGGTCGACTACCTGCCGGGCGATGCGCTGATGTTCCTCGACGAGTCGCACATCCTGATCGGCCAGTTCGGCGGCATGTACAACGGCGACCGCGCGCGCAAGACGACGCTGGTGGAGTACGGTTTCAGACTGCCCAGCGCTCTGGACAACCGGCCGCTGAAGTTCGATGAGTTCGAGCAGAAGATGCGTCAGGCGGTCTTCGTTTCGGCGACACCGGCCGCCTACGAAAAGGAACACGCTGGCCAGGTGGTCGAGCAGCTGGTGCGGCCCACCGGCCTGGTCGATCCGAGCATCGAGGTTCGTCCGGCCAGTCAGCAGGTCGACGATGTGCTGCAGGAGATCCGTGATCGGGTCGACAAGAACGAGCGTGTGCTGATCACGACGCTGACCAAACGCATGGCCGAACAACTGACCGATTACCTGGCCGACAACGGCGTCAAGGTGCGTTATCTGCACAGCGACGTCGACACCGTCGAGCGCGTCGAGATCCTGCGCGATCTGCGGCTTGGCAGCTTCGACGTGCTGGTTGGCATCAACCTGCTGCGTGAAGGGCTGGATATCCCCGAGGTCTCGCTGGTGGCGATCCTCGATGCCGACAAGGAAGGCTTTTTGCGCAGCGAGCGCAGCCTGATCCAGACCATCGGCCGGGCGGCCCGCAACATCAACGGCAAGGCGATCTTGTACGGCGACCGGGTCACCGAATCCATGCGCCGCGCAATCGATGAGACCGAGCGCCGCCGCAACCGCCAGATCGCACACAACCTGGCTCAGGGCATCACGCCGCGCGGCATCAGCAAGCGGATCAAGGAGCTGATCGATGGCGTCTACGGCGACAAGCCGGGCAAGGACGATGCGAAGGCCATGCACCTCGCGGCTGAGGTTGGCGCGTTGAGCGAGAAGGATCTGGCCAAACGCATCAAACTGCTCGAAAAGCAGATGTTCGACCATGCCAAGAATCTGGAATTCGAGAAGGCTGCGCGGCTGCGCGACGAGCTCGCGGCATTGCGCGAGCAGGTGTTCGGCGGTCCGGGCGGTGACAATATCATGTCGGCAGGCACTTGAATGCCTTCCGCTTGAAGCGCCGATCGCCTTCGGGCGGGTAAACCCCTTCGGGCGATCGCGGGGTCGCTTTTAGAATCGTTTTGTGCACATGCACATGTCGCGCGCAAACGGTGTGACGTTCTTTTCCCGGTACCAGGAGTTTCGTTCATGGTTCAGTCCCGTCGCGCCGCCAAAGCGGAAGCGAATGTCGACGAAGAGTCGAAGTTGCAACCAGGGCAGCGCCTTCTCAAGAAGTACCCGAATCGCAGGCTTTACGACACGGAAACCAGCAGCTACATCACGTTGGCCGATGTGAAGCGAATGGTTCTGGAAACGCGGGACTTCGTCGTTCGCGATGCGAAGACCGGCGACGACCTGACGCGCAGCATCCTGTTGCAGATCATTCTTGAAGAAGAAACCGGTGGCGTGCCGATGTTTTCGTCCAGCGCACTCGCGCAGATCATTCGCTTCTATGGCAATGCGATGCAGGGTGTGATGGGGCCTTACCTGGAACAGAATCTGTCGACCTTTGCAGACATGCAAGCGCGCTTCGCCGAGCAGTCGAAAGGAATCTATGACCCGAAGGTGATGTCGCCCGAGCTGTGGACGCAATTTCTGACCGGCCAGGCGCCGGCGGTGCAAAACATGATGGGCAACTACCTCGAACAGTCGCGAAGCGTATTCGAGAAAATGCAGGAGCAGATGAAGCAACAGGCCGAGACGCTGTTCCCGGGCATCAAGCCGCCGAAGAGTTGATCGGCCAGAGCGCGCGCTCCGGGTCATGGAAGTGACGCGACAAGCAATTGCGCCTTGGTAGAACTGAAGCAGGGCCGCGCCTCGTCGAGGGTGCGTGCTACCCCAGTGGCCCGACGCGTCAAAGGGTGGCATTTAGATCGGCCACGGCCGATCGGTGAAAATCGCGGCATGACCCAAGATTCCCGCCCGGCCCTGGCCCCGAGCAGCCCGAAGATCGGCTTCGTTTCACTCGGCTGCCCGAAGGCGCTGACCGATTCCGAGTTGATCCTGACCCAACTGCGTGCCGAGGGCTACGAAACGTCGCAGACCTTCGCCGGTGCCGACATGGTCATCGTCAATACCTGCGGGTTCATCGACGACGCCGTGAGAGAAAGCCTCGACACGATCGGCGAGGCGCTGGCCGCGAACGGCAAGGTCATCGTGACCGGCTGCCTCGGGGCCAAAGGCGGCGATGGCGCCGACAACCTGGTGCGCAAGATGCACCCCAGCGTGCTCGCTGTCACCGGGCCCCACGCCACCAACGAGGTGATGGACGCGGTGCACAAGCACGTGCCGAAGCCACACGATCCCTTCGTCGACCTGGTGCCGGCGCAGGGCATCAAGTTGACTCCGCGCCACTATGCCTACCTGAAAATCAGCGAAGGCTGCAACCACCGCTGCACCTTCTGCATCATCCCGAGCATGCGCGGCGATCTGGTCTCGCGTCCGATCGGTGATGTGCTTGGCGAGGCGCATCGGTTGTTCGAATCCGGCGTCAAGGAACTGCTGGTGATCAGCCAGGACACCAGCGCCTACGGTGTGGACATCAAGTACCGCACCGGCTTCTGGGACGGCAAGCCGGTGAAGACCCGCATGCTCGACCTCTGCGAGGCGCTCGCCACGCTGGCCGAGCCCTTTGG
>JBBRID010000473.1:0-3089 GCA_038221635.1 Burkholderiales bacterium | reverse complement strand
CATCGGCTTCGCGACTGGCCGCGATGGCGGGGCGGATCGCTCCGACGTAGTTGCCGAGGTGGGGCGTACCAGAGGTGGTAATGCCGGTCAGGACGCGTTGTTTCATGGCGTAGGAGTCACGGTGGGAGGGGCGGGCGGTGCGGCGACGCTGATCGTCGTCGATGCACGGAGGCAGCGCGCACCGCAGAGCCGATGGATTTTAGTTGCTGCGGGTCGTCCGGGCGCGAACCAGGTTTCGCCTCGGCGCCGCCCCGCTCTACACTGCGCGCCGATGAAGCGAATCGTGATCCTGATCTCGGGCCGGGGCTCGAACATGCTGGCCATCGCCGACGCCTGTGCGCGAGAGGGCTGGCCGGCCGAAATCAGTGCGGTCATCAGCAGCCGGCCGGACACCTGCGGGTTGCGCGCTGCTGCCGAGCGCGGACTGCACACCGCATTCATCGACCATCGCCAACATCCGGACCGCGAGGCGTTCGACACGGCTTTGCTGCAAAAAATCGAAGGCCATGCACCCGATCTGGTGGTCCTGGCCGGCTTCATGCGCATCCTGACGCGGCCATTCGTCGAACATTTCACCGGGCGGATCGTCAATGTTCACCCGTCGCTGCTGCCGGCTTTCACCGGCTTGCATACGCATCGCCGCGCATTGGAAGCGGGCTGCAAAATGGCCGGCGCTACGGTGCATTTCGTGACACCGGACCTCGATCTCGGTCCGATCATCGCGCAGGCGGCAGTTCCTGTCCTTCCCGACGATGACGAGGCCAGCCTGGCCCAGCGGGTGCTGCATCGAGAGCACGTGATGTATGCGCGCGCCATCCGCTGGTTTGTCCGTGATGAATTGATGATCGAAGATGGCATCGTCAGGCACCGTAGCGGCGAATCGCAGTTGTTTTGAGGTTCGCGCGGGCGGGGGTCGCCGCAGTGCCGGGCATGGCCGGCAGGGATAATCGATCCGATGCACCCGAACGCCTTGCTCGAACTGACGACCGAACTGATTCACCAGGTGACTCAGTTCACCGCACCGGCCGACAAGGTCGTGTCCGACTTTTTCCGCCAGCACCGAGACCTGGGTGCGCGGGAGCGGCACACGCTGGCAGAAACCACCTACACCGTGCTGCGCAAACGGCCGCTGTTTCAGCATCTGGCGCAATCCGGCAAAGGCGAGATGGAGCGGCGGCTGGCGCTGCTGGGCTGGCAGGGCAACGACGCCTTTCTGCGTGCCGCACTGAACGAAGCCGAGCAGCAGTGGTTGAGCAAGGTCGGCAAGATCGACCCCGCCAGCCTGCCTGAGAAGCTGCGCCATAACCTGCCCGAGTGGCTGGCCGATGCGTTGCGTGAACAACTTGTCGACGAATTCTGGCCGCTGGTGGAAAGCCTGAACCAGGGCGCGGCGCTGGACCTGCGCGTCAATGCCTTGAAGTCGAAACGTGACGATGCGCAGTCCGTGCTCGCAGCCGCCGGCATCGAGGCGCGGCCAACGCCGCATTCGCCGTGGGGTCTGCGCATCGACGGCAAGCCTGCGCTCTCGAAGTTGCCGCTGTTCATCGACGGCACGATCGAGGTGCAGGACGAAGGCAGCCAGTTGCTCGCTTTGCTGACCGACGCCAAGCGCGGCGAAATGGTGGTCGATTTCTGCGCGGGTGCGGGCGGCAAGACCCTGGCGCTTGGCGCGTCGATGCGCAACACCGGTCGCTTGTACGCCTTCGACACCTCCGGCCATCGCCTGGCGGCGATGAAGCCGCGGTTGGCGCGCAGCGGGTTGTCGAACGTGCATCCGGTGCAGATTGCCCACGAGCGTGATGACCGCATCAAGCGGCTGGCCGGCAAGATCGACCGGGTGCTGGTCGATGCACCCTGCTCGGGCCTGGGAACCTTGCGCCGCAATCCCGACCTCAAGTGGCGCCAGTCGCCGCAAGCGGTGGCCGAGATGGCGGTCAAGCAAGCAGCCATTTTGGCCAGTGCAGCGCGTTTGCTGAAACCCGGCGGACGGCTGGTGTACGCCACCTGCAGCCTGTTGAACGATGAGAACGAGGCCATTGCGGCCGGTTTCGAGGCCCATCTGCGAGACAACCGGATGGCCGCGTTTACCGCCCTGCCGGCCGAGGAGGTGCTGACCAGCGCCCATGTCGAGAATGCCGGCGCGCTGGTTCGTGGACCCTACTTGCGGTTGTGGCCGCACCGGCACGGAACCGACGGTTTTTTCGCCGCGGTCTGGCAGCGAGACTGACCGGGCTGACGCGTATGGGCCTCAATTTGTTGCAGTGCAACAAAAAACCTGCCAAAAGCCCTTATTTCGAAGGTCTCGGACGCGCGGACGCCTTACAATGCCGGGTTGGCCTGAATTTGGTCAACATTAGTTCAATGGAAGGCAATTGATGACGACCGTGATGATGTTGTGGGATGCTTTGGTCAACTGGCTGGCCAATGGTTTGCTGGATGCCAGCTGGTGGCAGGTGCTGCTTGCCGTCGCCTTGATGACACACATCACCATCGCCGCCGTGACGATCTTCCTGCACCGCGCCCAGGCTCACCGCTCGTTGGAACTGCATGCGATCCCGTCGCACTTTTTCCGCTTCTGGCTGTGGCTGACCACCGGCATGGTGACCAAGGAATGGGTTGCCATCCACCGCAAACACCACGCCAAGTGCGAAACCGACGAAGACCCGCACAGCCCGGTTGCTAAAGGCATCAAGACCGTGCTGCTGACCGGCAGCGAGTTGTACCGCTCCGAGGCCAAGAACCAGGAAACGCTGGCCAAGTATGGTCACAACACGCCTGACGACTGGATCGAACGCAACCTCTACACCCGCTACAGCTGGCAGGGTGTGGGCGTGATGTTGCTGATCAACATTTCGCTGTTCGGCGCCATCGGCCTGAGCGTGTGGGCGATCCAGATGTTGTGGATTCCGATCACCGCCGCCGGCATCATCAATGGTATCGGCCACTGGTGGGGTTATCGCAATTTCGAGGCGCCCGACGCGTCGACCAATATCTCGCCTTGGGGAATCATCATCGGCGGTGAGGAGTTGCACAACAACCACCACACCTACCCGACCTCGGCCAAGCTGTCGGTCAAGCCGCATGAGTTC
>JBBRID010000472.1:0-3100 GCA_038221635.1 Burkholderiales bacterium | reverse complement strand
GCGGTGGATGCATCGAGTCCACTCGTATCACCGTTCGAAAAGCGCGGCACCAGCTCCTTGCACATGGCCTTGCCGAGTTCGACGCCCCACTGGTCGAAGCTGTTGATCTGCCACAAGGCGCCGCTGGTGAAGACTCGGTGTTCGTACAGTGCGATCAATGCACCCAAGCTGCGCGGTGTCAATTGCTCGAGAACCAGTGTGGTGCTCGGGCGGTTGCCGGGAAAGCTGCGGTGGCGCGCCAACACCTCGGCAGCCATCTGCTTCGATGCGGTCGGTGGATGCTCGGTTGCCGCTTCTTCGGTGCTTTTGCCAGTCATCAAGGCCTGTGATTGCGCCAGCCCATTGGCCAGCAGCAACTGGTGCATCTGCTGCAGCCCGTGGGTGGGATGTTTGACGAGGATGAACTCGACCGGGATCACGTCGGTGCCCTGGTGCAGCATCTGGAAAAACGCATGCTGGCCGTTGGTTCCGGGCTCACCCCAGACCACCGGACTGGTGGCGAACGGCACACGGTCCCCGGCCTCATCGACGCTTTTTCCGTTGCTCTCCATTTCGAGCTGCTGCAGATACGCAGGCAAGCGCGCCAGCCCTTGGTGATACGGGGCGACGCAGCGGCTGCCGAAGCCGTGAAAATTGCGATACCAGACATCGATCAGACCGAGCAATACCGGCAGGTTTCGCTCCAGCGCAGCGGTGGCGAAATGCTGGTCCATCTGATTGGCGCCGGCCAGCAGGTCGCGAAAATTCTCGCTGCCGATGGCCAGTGCAATCGGCAGGCCGATCGCGCCCCACAGCGAATAGCGACCGCCGACCCAATCCCAGAATCCGAAGGTCGTATCGATGCCGAAGCTGGCCGCCGCAGCGACATTGGTGGTGGCGGCGACAAAATGCTTCGCAATGTCCTGACCGCCCTCTCGGAGAAACCAGTCTTTTGCGACTGCTGCGTTGGCCATCGTCTCCTGCGTGGTGAAAGTCTTGCTGGCGATGACGAACAGTGTTTCCCGTGGCTTCAATCGCCGTAGCAGCGGCGTGATGTCATGGCCGTCGACATTCGACACGAAGTGGATCTGCAGACCAGGATGCGCAAACGCGTCGAGCGCGGGAACCACCATCTGCGCACCGAGATCGCTGCCGCCGATGCCGATGTTGACGACATGCCGGATCCCGCTGCTGGCGGTATCGCGGACCGACTCGACGAAAGCCAGCATCGCATCGAGCACCTGCTGCACCTCGCGGCTGAACGGTCCACTGCCGGCTGGTGCGCGCAATGCCGTGTGAAGCACGGCGCGGCCTTCGGTCGCATTGATCGGCTGGCCGCTCAGCATGGCATCACGGCGCTCCTCGAGCCGGCACTCGGTGGCCAGTTGCAGCAGGAATTTCAGCGTGGCCAGGTCGATCAGGTTCTTCGACAAGTCGGCGAAGATTTCCGGCCCCTCGATGCCGAAGCGGGCAAATCGACCGGGATCGCGGTCGAATGCCTCGCGCAGGTCGAAGTCGCGACCATGTGCCTCGAAATGTCCGATCAGTGCTGACCAGGCCGGGGCATGATCACAGCGGGGAGCGCTCACTGGGGTAGCTTCGTGCTGCGCACTACGGAATTCGCCCTCGGGGCGGCCCGGCGCGCTCATCCCGTTTCTCCTGGGGAACTCGGGTTTTTGCCACTGCGGCCGGCTTCGATCAGATCATCGAGCTTGGCGGAGTCGTTGGCAAATGCGCGGATCCCTTCGGCCAGTTTTTCGGTTGCCATGGCATCGGCATTCATCGCATAACGGAAGTTGGCTTCGTTATTGACCAGTGCATGGATATCGGCGGCCCTGGCCCGCGACACGTCGAGTGCCTGTGCCAATGGCTCGTTGCTGGCTTGCAACTGCGCCAGCAAGTCCGGGCTGATCGTCAGCAGGTCGCAACCCGCCAGCGCGCGAATCTGTCCGATGTTGCGGAAACTCGCCCCCATCACCTCGGTCTCGACATCGAATTTCTTGTAGTACTCGAAGATATGCTTCACCGACGACACGCCCGGATCCTTGCTGCCGGAATGGGCAGCATCATCCCAGGCAGGTCCGGCGTCCTTCTTGTACCAATCGTAGATGCGGCCGACGAACGGCGAGATCAGCGTCACCCCGGCTTCGCCGCAGGCAACCGCCTGGGTCAGCGAGAACAGCAGGGTCAGGTTGCAGTGGATGCCTTCGTGTTCGAGCGCTCGCGCGGCCTGGATGCCTTCCCAGGTCGAGGCAATCTTGATCAGCACCCGATCGCGCTGGATGCCGGCCTGTTCGTAGAGTTCGATCAACCGGTGGGCGCGCGCCACGGTGGCTGCCGCATCGAACGACAGGCGGGCATCGACTTCCGTCGAGACCCGCCCCGGAATCAGCGCCAGAATTTCGCAACCGAAACGCACCAGCACGCGGGCGACGATTTCTTCGGTCGGCTGATCCGCATGCGCCAAGACACAGGTTTGCAACAGCGGCGCGTATTCGGGCTTCTGCACCGCTTTCAGGATCAGCGACGGGTTGGTCGTTGCGTCGCTCGGAGAAAAGACCGCCAACTGCTTGAAATCGCCGGTGTCGGCGACGACGGTCGTGAACTGTTTCAATTGGTCGAGCTGATTCATGGGCATCTTTCAAGTCTGGCAACAACCGGCCGGTCTTCGAGTTGACCGGAACGACGGAGTTGGGCATCATCGCCTGTAACTAAATTACATACCCCGCCATTCTTGCGGTTTTGGTACTAACTGTCATGTCTTTCGACCTGGTTTTTTTTGGTGGCACCGGCGATCTGACATGGCGCAAGCTGATGCCTGCATTGTTTCAGGCATTCAGGCATGGCAAATTGCCGGCCGGTGGGCGCATCCTGTCGGTGGCGCGTGACGAACAGTCCGACGACGACTATCGGCGGTGGCTGAAAGAGCGCTTCGCGGAAGTTGAAGATGCCAAGCGGCCAACCGATGAAGAGTTCGGACATTTCGCCGAATTGCTCCACTACAAGCGGATGGACCTGTCACAACCCGACGACTACGCCGGCCTGGCTGAGTGGATCGCCAGGCGCAATGCCGATACGGCGGTGTTGTACCTGGCCACCAGCCCGCATCTGTTCACGCAGA
>JBBRID010000471.1:0-3114 GCA_038221635.1 Burkholderiales bacterium | reverse complement strand
CCGCGTTGCGACAGGCACCCCGATGAAGCCGAACAGCGCCACTTGCCGGTTCTCGGCGTCGCTGGCATCGTGGACTTCTGCCAATGGACCGGCTTGGCTGACCGCGCTGCCTGAAAGGCCGGCCGCGCGCCAGAACGGTGTTGCGTATTTCGGACCAACATGACCGCCCGTTTCGGAAGCGTGACCGCCGAATTCGGGAGCGTGACCGGTCATTCCGGTGACGTGACCGCCGGAGTTTTTGCACCCGCATGATGGCGGATGCCGACCTGTCAAGAGGTCGGTGCTGGTGTTGCGTATGAACCACCGCTGGGGCCTAGCCTCACGGCCTTTGGGCCGGAGAGCCGATGCCGCAGCAACGCATGGACATACGCATGATCAAAGACATACTCAGACTGAAGTACCAGGGCGGGCTGTCGCACGAGCGCATCGCACGCAGCCTGTCGATCTCCAAAGGTGTCGTCGCCAAATACCTCGGCTTGGCCGGCGCCGCCGGGCTCGACTGGACTGCGATTACCTCGCTGGACGAGGCCGGACTCGAACGCCGGCTGCTGGGACGCGACGCCGTCGATGACCGACTTGTCGAACCCGACTTCGCCCAGGTGCACATCGAACTGCGCCGCAAGGGCGTCACGCTGATGCTGCTGTGGACCGAGTACCGCGCCGAGAATGCGGGCCGCCGGACCTGGGCCTACACCCAGTTCTGCGAGCATTACAACCGCTTCGCAAAGTCGCTCAAACGCTCGATGCGTCAGCACCGTCGCGCTGGCGAGAAGCTGTTCATCGACTATGCCGGCCCGACGCTGGCGCTGGCCGACGGATCGCGCGCCCAGATCTTCGTGGCCGCGATGGGTGCTTCGAGCTACACCTTCGCCTGCGCCACTGTTGACCAGAGCATGCGATCGTGGCTTGGTGCGCTGGCCCGCGCACTGGCTTTCTACGGCGGCGTGCCGCAACTGATCGTGCCCGACAACCCGCGCTCGTTGGTCTCCGAGGCCTGCCGCTACGAGCCCAAACTGAACGCGACGGTGCGCGACTTTGCACGGCATTACAGCGTGTCGTTCCTCCCGGCACGCCCGTATTCACCGAAGGACAAGGCGACCGCAGAATCCGCAGTGCAAGTCGTCACCCGCTGGATCCTGGCGCGGCTGCGCCACACCGTGCTGGCCGATGTGAATGCCGCCGACACGGCCATCGCCGCGCTGCTGGGCTCGCTCAACGAGCGCCGCTTCCAGAAGATCGACGGCAGCCGCGCCAGCCTGTTCGCCGCACTCGACGCGCCAGCCCTGTCGGCCTTGCCGCCGCAGCGCTGGCAGTGGGCGAGCTTCAAGACCGTCAGGGCGCACATCGACTACCACGTCGAAGTCGATTCCCATCGCTACAGCGTGCCGCATTCACTGGTCGGGCTGGAACTGGAGGCGCGCCTCACCGACGCGCTGGTGGAGGTGCTGCACCGCGGCCAGCGCGTGGCCTGTCACGCCCGCAGCCGCCGCCGCGGCGGCTTTACCACGCTGGACGAGCACATTCCCGCGGCGCATCGGGCACACAAGCTGTGGACGCCCGAGCGGCTGATCCATTGGGGTGGACAGATCGGCCCGAGCACTGGCATCTTCGTCACGCAACTGCTGCAGCGTTTCCGCCACCCCGAGCACGGCTACCGCAGCTGCCTGGGCCTGCTCGGTCTGGCCAAGCGTTACGGCCCCGTCCGGCTGGAAGCCGCCTGCACGCTGGCGATTGGGCTGGGCGCGAGCTACTACCGCCAGGTACGCGACATCTTGAACAACGGCGGCGACCTCATCGAGCCGGTGACGGCCGAGCCCGAGTGGGTCGCACCCGAGCACGACAACCTGCGCGGCGCGAGCTACTTCCATTGATGCCACCACGACAACACAACCGAAGGATCCGATCATGATGATGAACACCACCCTCGCGCAATTGCGCGATCTCAAGCTCGCCGGCATGCTCACCGCCGTCGAGGAACAACTCGCCGGTAACGCCAGCACGACGCTGTCGTTCGAAGAACGATTGGCGCTGATGGTCGACCGCGAGGTCCATCACCGCGCCGACAAGCGTCGTGCGGCGCTGCTCAAGCGGGCCGGGCTGAAGTACCCGCAAGCCTGCATCGAAGATGTCGATGGCCGCGCCGGGCGCGGCTTCGAGCGCAGCACGCTGATGAGCCTGGCACTGTCGCGCTGGGTCGACGACGGTGCGGCGATCCTGATCACCGGTGCGACGGGTTCGGGCAAGTCTTGGCTGGCCTGCGCGCTGGCGCAATACGCCTGCCGGCGCGGGCACTCGGCGCTGTACCTGCGCGTGCCGCGCCTGGCCGATGAATTGCGCCTCCTGCATGGCAATGGCGGCTTCTCGCGTTGGCTGGCGACGGTGGCGCGCACCGAAGTCCTGGTCCTCGACGACTGGGGCATGAGCGCGATCGACGCTGCGACGCGCGCAGACCTGATGGAGCTCATCGACGACCGCGCCGGCACGCGCGCGACCATCGTCACCAGTCAGTTGCCGATCGAGCATTGGCACGCCTGGATCGGCGACGCGACCATCGCCGACGCGATCCTGGATCGGTTGCTGTCGCGCAGCCAGCGGCTGCAGCTGAAGGGCAAATCGCTGCGCCCGGCCAAGGCCGGCGGCGTCCCTGGCCAAACACCCGCGGCCGGCAACGACGGCGTGCAGCAGTAACCGAGTAGCCCTGTGGATTTGTGCACAGGCCCGCTGCCGCGGGCTGCCCGGCTGAGCGCTCACGCGCTCACCTGTGGATGGCCGGATGGACAACCCGGCGGGTTGCCCACGCGCCCAGCCACAGGCCGCCGGCTGCACACAAGCTCCACAGGGCCTCACCACCACGAAAGCCCAATAAAGGCAAGACAAAAATCAAGAAACCCGACCCGGCGCTCAGGCTTCCGGCTGCCAACTCCTGCCCACTTCGGAGGTGAACAACCCCCTCAATACGACCTCATCCCTACAATCTTCCCCGCGCAACCCAGCATCGGCCCAAAACCGGTCACGATCCCGAAATCGTCGGTCACGTTCGCCGAAATACGCAGGCACATTGACTCGTTACTTCGACGGTAACCACCTCGTCGGCGCATAGGCAGCGCAACGTGG
>JBBRID010000470.1:0-3116 GCA_038221635.1 Burkholderiales bacterium | reverse complement strand
GCTCGGCCAGCATCGCGGCGTTGCTGCCGCTGTCGCGGCTGGCAATCAGCGAGACAGAAGCGATCAGCCCGAGCGCCATCACGACCGGCAGCAGGATGAATCCGGCCGCCGATCGATGCAACGGGACGGTGCGCAATGTCTTCACAAGCTGCTTCCGCCGAAGCGAGCGGTTCCGGTCAACGTGAACGACTGACGCCCACGGGAGTCGGTCGCAGTCAGGGTGACCAATGCCACCGGGCGGTCGAGCGGCCCGGCGGCCGCCAGCTGAACCGAAAATGCGCTGATGTTGTCGGCGATGACCCGCGTGCCGACGCAGGCGGTATCTGCCTGCGTCGTTTCGATCAGCAGCGAGGTCGAGGTGTTCAGGCAATAGCGAACGGCGCCGAACCAGTCGCCGGTGGTATTGGCTGGCGGCGGGTTGAATGTCCGGGGTGGGGTTGCTTCGGCACGGGCGACGACGTGGCCGACCGCGAAGCGGGCCTGGAACAACATCTCGTTGGTGTCGCTGGTATCGCGCTGGATCGTCAAGCCGTCGATACTGATCCGGGCGAGGGCGCCGAGCAGCACTGCTGCGAGTGCGCTGGCGATCAGCACCTCGACCAGACTGATGCCGCGTAATCGACGCGGGCCGCTGCAGGCGGGCGTCACCACCAGCGCCCTTTCAGCGTCTCGAGTGCGTCACCGCCATCCTCGAACGCCACCCGGATCCGCAGCAGACCGGTGTCAACGTTGCTGGCCGTGGCACCGTCGACACGGTAGAGGTTGACGATGCGGCGCCCCGCGCCGGCCGGGTCGGACAGCTCGGCGCGGACGGTCGACGGTGCATTGCCCGCAGGGCCGTAGGTCATCGCATACAACATGCCGAACGGCTTGGCGAGGACTTCCTCCATCTTCTGGTTCAATTGCTGCTGCACCAGCAGCTGATCGCGGTGCACCGTGGTGCCCGCGATGGCAGCGGTCAAGGCATTCAACGCCGGCAGCAGGGCGACGGCGAGAATCACCGTCGCGACCATCACCTCGACATAACTGAAGCCACGCTGGCCGCCGGTGCTCACCGGACAACCCGCCTGTCGTTGTGCGACACCTTCTCCGAGGCAGGACGAGTGCTCACTTCGGAGGGTCGGACGCGCGTTCATGGGTGCAGGCCGCTGATCCGGCCGGTTGCGGGATCGATCGAGACCGAAGCGGTCCTGCCGCCGAAGGCCAGATCGATGGAACTACCTGCTTCGGGGGTTCCGCGGGCAATCTGGCTGGCCACGCTGCAGGCCTGGACCGCCGCACCACTGGGGTCGAAGACCAGCCCGGCCCACGGCGTACCGGCGACCATGAAGCGTGCTGTCAGCGTCACGCCGCCTGAAGACGGCCCCGCGCTGATATCGGCGTTGAACGGGCTGCGGGTCATCGGATCCGTCACCGCAGCCGCACTGCCACCTACGACGCTGCAGCCCCGCCGCGTCAGCAGCAAGCGGCCCGGAGCAGTTTCGGCGTCGACCAGAACCGCTTGCCCGCTGGTCATCGCGTCGTGCCGGGCGATCCGCAGTGCGTTGCCGACCCGGTCGGCGGCGACTGCCAGCCGCTGGCCATCGTTGAGTGTCAAGGATGGCATCGTGATCGCCGCGAGGATGGAAAGGACGGCGATCGTCACCAGCAGCTCCGTCAGGGTCAGGCCACGCGAGCGGCGCGACGCCGGTGGCGCGCAGCGGCCTGGGAGCATGATGGCGCTGGCGGCGTCAGCCGCTCTCACTTCTGGTAGTACGCCACCTGCTTGCTGTCGAGCGCGTTGCTGTTGACGACGATCTGGCCCGACTTGGTGTCGTAGGCCCAGCCGCCGGTCGCCGCGCTCGGCACGATCGGTGTGCCGAGGGCCGTCACGACGATGTCGGTCTTGTCGGTCACCGGGTCCATCGGCATCGCCTTGCGGATATACGGGCCGAACTTGTAGGTACCGAACTGCACGGTGCAGGTATTGCCCAGCTTGTCGGAGAACTGCGTCAGGTGCTCGGAGAAGGCTTCCTTGGTGCCGGCCAAGCCGACACCCTTGGTGCCGCCGGTGCAGTCGCCGCCGGCGCCGGTCGCGCCCGCTCCGGGCCAATCGTTGTGCTGCACCTTGAACAATTCGATTGCATTGCGCATACCGGCAAGGTTGGCATCCAGCGCGGATTCCTGCGTATCGCGGGTCGCACTGCTGAATTGCGGAACCACGATCGCAGCGAGGATCGCGAGGATGATCACGACGATCAGCAGCTCGACGAGCGTGAAGCCGGCGTTCAGTTTGGAAGGTTTGGATATCGGCATTTTGGGTTCCTCGGTGGAAAATGGGAGTGGCGGGTTCGCGGGTACCTGTTTATCGAACGGTATGCGTCAAGCTGTAGCGAAAAATTGCAACAGCGGACGGCCGCGATTGCGGGAATGCCCGAGTCAACCGACCGCTCGGCTCAATTTGAAGATCGGCAGGATCAACGAGGCGACGATGACGCCGACCACGCTGCCCATCACCAGCAGCATCACCGGCTCGGCAAGCCGTGTGATCAACCCGATCCGCTTGGTCAGCTCGCGTTCGTAGTAGTCGGCGATTCGGCTCATCACCTTGGCGAGATTGCCAGTTTCTTCGCCGGTTCTGATCATCTGCCGGACCATCGCCGGCATGAACGGCGCTTCGTCGAAGCCCGCTGCTATTCCCCCGCCTTCGGTCACCTGCAGCCGCAAGGCTTCGATGAAGCGGCTGAATACCTCGTTGCGAACCAGATCCTGGCAGGCCCGCAGCGCGTCGACCAACGGTACGCCGTTGCGCAACGACAAGCTGAGCACGCGCAACGTCTGTGTCAGGTAGACCTCGACATGGAACACGCGCAGCAAGGGCAGCCGCATCTTCAGCCCGTCGATCAGGCCGCGTGTTCCCGGCTGGCGCAGCCACATGACCACCGCGCCGAGCAGCACGGCGAGTGCTGCGAGCACCCAATGCCATTGGTGGACCAGCACGTCCGACAGCTGCATCAGCACCAGCGTCGAAGCCGGCAGATCGCCGCGGATGCGCTCGAACATCGTGGTGAAACGCGGGAAGACGGCAACCAGCACGAAGACGATCGTCGCCAGCGAAAACAGGATCAGGAACGACG
>JBBRID010000469.1:0-3118 GCA_038221635.1 Burkholderiales bacterium | reverse complement strand
CTGATGAGCCTGTGCAACCACCGGTTCACGGCCACCCACTACGCCTTTTTGTCGGCATTCGCATCGGTCGGACGGGTCTGGGTCGGACCGCTGGCCGGCGTGCTTGCACAATCGATCGGCTGGCCCAGCTTCTTCATTGTGTCGACCGTGATGGCCTTGCCCGCACTGCTGATGCTGGTCTGGCTGCGCCCGGCGATGATGCCGCTGGAAGTCGATCCGCAAACAACAGCAGCCGACGACTGACGGGCTTGTAATATGGACACGCCCCCGATCCATCACGACGCCATGAAATCCACAAACATTGAAGCTTTCGACCCGGGCGCGAGTTATCAGCCCGGCGCGCAGGTGCGCACCGCGCTGGCCGCGCATCACGAGGGCTGCAACTGCAGTCTGCATCGGCGGCGACTGTTCGGCGCGGCCGTGCTTTCCGGTGGCGTGGCGCTGAGCTTGCCAACGCTGGCGCAGGATGGGGTCAGGCTCGACAAGCAATCCCAGATCGCCAAGCTTGTTCCGGCCGAGCAGCTCGAAGGCGCAGCCGCGCAGCAATACCAGCAGATGCTGCGTGAAGCATCGCAGCAGCGCGCGCTGGCACCCGACAACCACCCGCAGGTGATCCGCCTGCGCGCCATCGCGAAGCGGCTGATTCCATTCGTCAACACACCCAATCTGGAAAGCACGCCACGCGCGGCCAACTGGGATTGGGAAGTCAACCTGATTGGCAGCAAGGAGCTGAACGCCTTCTGCATGCCGGGTGGCAAGATCGCGTTCTACTCCGGCATCCTGCAACAGTTGCAGCTCAGTGACGACGAAGTGGCGCAGATCATGGGTCACGAAATGGCCCATGCCCTGCGTGAGCACGCTCGGGAACGGGTGGGCAAGACCACGGCCACGCGACTGGGCGCGAACCTGCTCAGCTCGATTCTGGGTCTCGGCAACCTCGGCGACGCGGCGCTCGGCATGGGCGCGCAATTGCTGACACTGCGTTTCAGCCGGGAAGACGAATCCGAAGCCGACAAGGTCGGCCTGGATCTATCCGCGCGTGCCGGCTACGACCCGCGGGCCGGCGTGACGCTGTGGGAGAAGATGGCCACCGCGAGCAAAGGCGCACCGCCGCAGTTCTTGTCGACCCACCCTTCGGGGCCGAGCCGTATCCGCGACATCCAGCAGAACCTGCCCTCGGTCGAACCCCTTTACCGCCGCGCGCCGAAGCCGCCGCGGCAATACGGCCCACCGTCGGGCGGCTAGGGTCCCTTCAGCTTTTGGCAGCCCGGGCCTCTTGGTCGCGCTTGCGATCGGCAACAACCCGCTGCGCGGCTGGGCGTTCGCCGACCAATTTGGCATAGGCCTTCCAATCGACACCGGCGGCCAGCAGCAGGTCTTCGCCATAGACGATCTTGCTGGCCATGCCGACCAGCGGCAGGCTGACCCAGGCCGAGCAGTCGGCCAACGTGAAGCTGTCGCCTGCCACGTAAGGCGCAAAGCGGGCCAGGCGCTTGAACGCGGGGATGTTCTTGTCGAGCTGCCTGCGAACCCTGGCCTTTACATTGTCGCTGACGGTGCCGCCGAAGAAGGCTTGCGGATACAGCTCGCGCACGACGAGTTCGAGGTGCAGGTCGACGTAGGTGGCGAGTTCACGCACTTTCGCGGCCTGCCACGGATCGGCGGGCAACAGCGCCGGTTGCGGCTGCAGCGCCTCCAGGTATTCGACGATCGCCTGGCTTTCGCTGAGGCAGCCATCGGCGGTGCGGATGAACGGCACCTTGCCCAGGGGTGACGACACCAGCTGAGCCTCGTCGGTCGCGCCCGCGGCCGCATATTCCTCGCTGAACGGAATGCCTTTTTCCAGCAAGGCCAACTTGACCTTGTTGTAGTAGTTCGAAATCGAAAAGCCGCACAACACGAGCATGGGTGTCTCCGGTAGTTCTGGTTCGACCGGCAGTCTAGTACGCCGACGCAGAGGTTTCGGAACAAGATGAAAGCGATGGATTCGGCCCGAGGGCAAGGCGCAAACCACAGCGATACCCATTAGTATCGCGAGGATTGGCAACGCCGCCATCGGGCCTAAGAAGCGCTTTCATGTTTCGAATTCTCTGGGTCGGCGTACTCGTGCAGTGTTCGGTGCTGTGTGGAACACTCCACCAGCCGGCCGCTGGTGGTGCCGCGTCCCGCTTGCGACAGCTGGCGGCACAATCGGGCCATGTCATCCTTCATCGACAAATTGTGCAGTCGCAGTGCGCTGATTGAGCGGGTTGCCGCGCTGACGAAACCGGTCGTCTTCAGCAACGGGGTGTTCGATATCCTGCACCGCGGCCATGTCACCTACCTGGAGCAGGCGCGCGCGCTCGGCGCCAGTCTGGTGATCGGGCTGAACAGCGACACGTCTGCGCGCAGCCTCGGCAAGGGCCCGGACCGGCCGCTCAACGCCGAATCGGATCGCGCCTGCGTGCTGGCGGCGCTGGCAAGCGTCAGCCTGGTCACGCTGTTCGAAGAATCGACGCCGGTCGAATTGCTGAAGCTGGTGCGACCGCAGTTGTACGTCAAAGGCGGCGACTACGACATCGAAAGCCTGGAGGAGACGCGCTTGGTGCGAAGCTGGGGCGGCAATGCCAGGGCACTGTCGTTTGTCGACGGCTATTCGACGAGTTCGCTGGTGGCGCGGATTCGGACCTGAATTTGAGCGGGTGATGCGGCGTGTGTTGCCCGTCGAAAGCGCGGCTCAGGCCGCTCCGACAAACCGCAGGAATTGATCGTTGGGCGCAACCGCGCTTCAGATGCCGCGCGGCTTGCGGTTGAACACGTAGATTCCGGCCGCGACTGTCATCAGGGCGACCAGCAGGCGCAGCGTGATCGGCTCGTTGAGCAGCACCGCACCCAACATCAAACCGAACACCGGCGTCAGCATTGAGAAGGAAGCCAGCCGGGTGGCTGGATAGTGGCGGATCAGCCAGAACCAGACCAGGTAACTCGCAAAGCTGACGATGACGGCCTGGAAGAAAAGCGAAGACCAGCCGAGCGCCGACAGCGCCAGCGGCCAAGGCGCTGCGCTGAATGCGGCCGCAGCTGCCAGAGAAATGCCTGAAATCGCAAGTTGATAGAACAGGGTCTTCTCGGCCGACGC
>JBBRID010000468.1:0-3130 GCA_038221635.1 Burkholderiales bacterium | reverse complement strand
CGCGATGACTCCTTCGTCCTCCGGCGGCGATGAGGCACCAGACATCCCGGCCGATGCCATCGAGGTCGGCCGCATCGGCGAAGCCTGGGGTGTCAAAGGCTGGTTTCGGGTGCAGGCGTTTGCCAGCGACCCGCAGGCGTTGTTCTCGAGCAAGCGCTGGTACCTGAAGGCGCCTGAAGCCGGTTCCGTCAAGCGGCCCGGTGGAGCCGCCGCAATGGCCGCGCTCCCTGTTCTGCTAAAAATCATCGAGGCGAAGTCGCATGGCGAAGGTGTCGTCGCCCACGCACACGGTTTCGAAGACCGGCTTGGCGCGGAGAGTTTGCGTGGCGCGCTGATTTGCGTTCCGCGTGCCAGCTTCCCCACGGCTGACGCCGACGAGTTCTACTGGGTCGATCTGATTGGCCTGCAGGTCGTCAACCGGGAAGGCCAGGCGCTTGGGTCGGTGCTGGGCCTGATCGATACCGGTCCTCACGCGGTGCTGCGCGTTGCGCCGGATGGTGTGGCGATCCCCCCGGCCGACGAAACGCTGATTCCCTTCGTTGCGGCGTATGTGGACGGCGTGAACATGAACGATCGACGTATCACGGTCGATTGGAGCCTCGACTACTGAGCGCAAGGACCCCCGCGTGCGCTTCGACATCGTCACCCTGTTTCCCGAGTTGTTTGCGCCGCACATGGCGCATGGCATCACGCGACGTGCCTTCGAGTCAGGGCAGGTCGACGTGCGAC
This sequence comes from Burkholderiales bacterium, assembly GCA_038221635.1. Taxonomy (GTDB): domain Bacteria; phylum Pseudomonadota; class Gammaproteobacteria; order Burkholderiales; family Burkholderiaceae_C; genus Ideonella_A. The sequence continues at coordinate 2,401 of JBBRID010000468.1, read as the reverse complement.
TGTGGCAATTGCGCGAGTTTGCTGACAATGCCTACCGCCGTGTCGACGATCGGCCATATGGCGGCGGCCCCGGCATGTTGATGCTTGCCGAGCCGCTCGAACGTGCGATCGCCGCGGTCAAGGCTGATCGTGGTGCGGCAGCGGCCGGGCCGGTTGTCCACTTTTCACCGACCGGGCGCCGCATCGATCAATCAATGGTGCGCGAGTGGTCGATCGGCCCCGGCGCAATTCTGCTCTGCGGACGTTATGAAGGCATCGATCAGCGGGTGCTCGATCGCCATGTCGACATCGAACTGAGTCTGGGCGATTACGTCTTGTCCGGCGGCGAACTGCCGGCGATTGCCCTGCTCGATGCGGTGGCCAGGTTGCAGCCGGGCGTTCTCGGCGATGCGCAATCGCATCTGCAGGACAGTTTCTCCGACGGTCTGCTCGATTGCCCGCACTACAGCCGGCCCGAGGTGCTGTGCACGGCCGGCGGGTTTGCCGACGCCCCCGTACCGCCGGTGCTGATGAGTGGCAACCATGGCGAGATCGCCCGCTGGCGGCGCCGCCAATCGCTGCTGCTCAGCGCGCAGCGACGCCCCGATTTGATAGCCCGCGCGCGCGCCGATGGCCGATTGGACAGCGACGACGAGGTATTTCTCCGCGAGCTTGGGCTATAATAAAAGGCTTTTCGATCCTCTGCCAAGCAAAAAAACAGAATTGTGCGCGGGTGCTGACTCCAAGCGGCTGCTGCCAAGCGGCTGCTGCCAAGCGCAGCTGGGAAGCGCACCATCAAGCACAGTTCGCGTCGTTCGTCCCGGTACGCACGACGTTCAGATTTCACACCTCCAACCAGCTTGGGCATGATCGTTTTCGGAGATATTTAAATGGCAAACGGAATGGATCTGATCCAGACCCTCGAGCAGGAAGAAATGACCCGCTTGAACCCGACCATCCCGACCTTCGCCCCCGGCGATACGGTGATTGTCAGTGTCAAGGTTGTCGAAGGCACGCGCAAGCGGCTGCAGGCGTATGAAGGCGTCGTGATCGCCAAGCGAAACCGCGGCTTGAACAGCAGCTTCATCGTGCGCAAGATCTCGAGTGGCGAGGGTGTCGAGCGAACCTTCCAGCTGTACAGCCCGCTGATTGCGTCGATCGAAGTCAAGCGTCGCGGCGATGTCCGTCGCGCCAAGCTGTACTACCTGCGCGAGCGCAGCGGCAAGTCGGCACGGATCAAGGAAAAGCTGTCCTGATATTGTTGTGGCCCTCACCCCTTCGCATCGAACGGGTGATTGGTCAACTCGAAGCCGCCGTCATGGCGGCTTTTTCGCTTCTGCCGCCGCCCGGGCAGCTTCGTCGCTCCACTTGCAGTCATGGCATTGATTTCCAAGCCTGAGGATCTGCCCGTCGCATCCGTCGATGTGCATCTGCCGGCGGTTCCCCCCGACCGCATGACTGCGATCCAGATCGCCGAACGTTTTCGCGCGCCACCGCCGTGGTCGCCGGAGATCGCGGTCGAGCGCAAGTTCATCGAACGCGAGCCTGCGCAGGCTGCGGTCCTGGTGCCGCTGGTGCAGCGTGATGAATTGATGGTGTTGCTCACGCGCCGCACCGATCATCTGCATGATCACCCCGGGCAGGTCAGCTTTCCCGGCGGGCGGGTTGACCCTGAAGACAACGGCGATGTCGTTGCAACGGCCTTGCGTGAGTCGCTCGAGGAAATCGGTCTGCATCCACGGCATGTGGACGTCATCGGGCAGATGCCGACCTATACCACTGGATCGGGGTTTGTCGTCACGCCGGTGGTTGGTCTGATCGAGCCGAGCTTCACGCTGGCGATGGATGCGTTCGAGGTGGCCGATGTGTTCGAGGTGCCGCTGTCGTTTCTGATGACGCCGGCCCACCATCGCTGGCATGTGGTCGAGCACGAAGGCGTGCGCCGCGAGTTCCTGTCGATGCCTTGGGACGGACCGGGTACCGACGGACTCACCCGCCAATTTTTCATCTGGGGCGCAACGGCGGCGATGTTGCGCAATTTCTACCGCTTCCTGAGCGCCTGAGCCGACATCTTGCGCGGCTATGATTGTCCGGCATGAGCTTCTTCTCCGTCCTGCTGGCGCTGTTGATCGAACAGCTCAAGCCATTGCCACATGGCAACCCGGTGCACGACGGATTGACGGCCTGGATGCGCTGGACAGCGCGCAATTTCGATGCCGGCAAGCCGCATCACGCCAGCATCGTTTGGGCGATCACGGTCATCGTGCCGGCCCTGTTGATCTTCGCGATCCATCTGATGATTGCCCGCTTCAGCTTGTTGCTGGCGCTCGGCTGGTCGGTCGCCGTGTTGTATCTGACGCTCGGGTTTCGCCAGTTCAGCCACTATTTCACCGACATCCGCGACGCGCTCGAGCACGGCGAC
>JBBRID010000467.1:0-3142 GCA_038221635.1 Burkholderiales bacterium | reverse complement strand
CTCGGTGCGCACCGTTACCTCGGTATCTTCAGGTTTGTAACGCGCCGGCTTCAGCTCAACGGACTGGTCCTTGACCTGTGACAAGGCTCCGGAATAGGTGCGAACGAGCAGAACCTTGAATTCAGACTCCAGACGCTGACGCTGGTCCGCACTGGCCTCACGCCAGTAGCGGCCGACCGCAGAAGCCGTCATCCTCCGGAAATCAACATGTGGCATCACCTTGGAATCAACCAAGGTCATGACCTTGTTGACGTCGCCGGTCTGGATCGACTTGTCGGCCTTCACGGCCTGAAGGACATCGGTCGATACCCGCTTGATCAGCTCTTCTGGCGTATCGGTGGCTGCCTGTACCGAGGCGGCCATAAACATGGCCGTAGCGAATGCGAACAATTTTCGTAGATTCATCTGTTTTCCCTAGTATTGCGGTGGCAGGCTGGAGTCAGCGTGCGCTAAACGTACCAGCGTTGGAGCTGAAACCCGCCCCAAAGGTTCATCGCCGTCACACTCTGGCACAACCGGGTGCCAGGCTTGGGCTCATTTCGGAGGCGGTACGTCAACGTAGTCGCCTTCCGGATAAGTGTCCTCGCCCATCAGACGGATTCCGCGGCGCTGCAAATAGGCGTCGCGAACGAAGGTGTATTTGTCGAGCACGATGTCGTCGAGTACGCGGCCCGCCGCAAGAAAGTTGGCGCGAGAATTGATGATTTGCAATGCCGTGATTCCGGTCACCGCTGCGCCATCATTGATCACGACGGCGGGCGATGCGCTTCGATCTAGCGGCAAGGCGATGGAATCGCGGATCGTCGACGGGCCATAGAGCGGCCACACGATATAGGCCCCGGCACCGACTCCGTAGTGGGCCAGCGTCTTGCCGAAATCCTGCGGACTGCGGTCCAGGCCCATTTCGGTGGCGGGATCGAGCAGACCACCCACTCCGAACAAGGTGTTGGTTCCAACCCGCATCACGCCGTGAAAGCCCTCACCGAACTTGAACTGCAAAAAGCTGTTGACGGCTGACCACGCATCGGCAGCGTTACCGAAGAAGTTGTCGACGCCGATGCGAACCTTGCGCGGAACGACGTTGCTGTACCCAGTCGCGACCGGTTTCAGTACCTTTTCATCGAGGCTCTCGTTGAATGTGAAGACCTTGCGGTTCCAGTTTTCCCACGGATCCTGGCGCTGACCCGCCGACTTGCCGGTGGTTGCACAGCCGGCAATCGCACACGCGGCGACGAGCAACAGGGCCGACGCCATGCGCCGGCTGGAAGGCTTCGAGCGCGATGTCATCGCAATGCCGGGCGTTAGCGACGCATCGTTCATTTCATTCCCTCAGGATTCGTGTTGCCTGCCGCACTGCTGCTTCCCGCGTCGGCTGCCTTGTTGAACAGGAACTGGCTGATGATATTTTCCAGGACAACGGCAGACTGGGTCTGGGTGATCACATCACCCGGCGCCAGGTTCTTCGGGTCTCCTCCGACCTCCAGACCGATGTATTGCTCGCCGAGCAGTCCGGATGTAAGAATTTTCGCCGCGGTGTCCTTCGGAAAGGCAAACTGCTTCTGGAGATTCAGGTGCACGCTGGCCTGGAAGGTCTTGTCGTCGAAGCCGATCGATTCGACCCGGCCGACCACCACGCCGGCACTCTTGACCGCGGCGTTCACCTTCAGCCCGCCGATGTTGTCGAAGCGCGCCGTCACCGCATAGGTTTCCGCAAAGCTCAGGTTCAACAGGTTGCCAGCCTTCAGCGCCAGAAACAGCAACGCGGCCGCACCGATCATCGCAAACAGGCCTACCCACACATCATGACGCGATTGTTGCATCGTCGCTCCTTCAGATCGAAAACATCATGGCTGTCAGCACGAAATCAAGTGCCAGCACAGCCAGAGAAGCCATCACGACAGTGCGTGTGGTGGCGCGCGAGACGCCTTCCGGTGTGGCCTTGCAGGCAAAGCCCTGCAGCAAGGCTACAAACGTGACGGTGACACCGAACACCGCGCTTTTGACCACGCCGTTCCCGATGTCAGCCCAGATATCCACGCCGCCCTGCATCTGCGACCAGAATGATCCGGCATCGATACCCAGCAACGGCACGGCAACCAGCCAGCCACCCAGTATGCCGACCGCGCTGAAAACCGCGGCCAGCAGCGGCATGGCAATAATGCCGGCCCAGAACCGAGGCCCGAGAACCCGCAGCACAGGATCGACTGCCATGATCTCCATCGCCGCCAATTGCTCGCCGGCCTTCATCAGGCCGATTTCAGCCGTCAAGGAGGTGCCGGCACGTCCGGCGAAGAGCAAGGCCGTAACCACTGGGCCCAGCTCGCGCGTCAGGCTCAACGCAACCAGCAGCCCCACCGCTTCGGCCGACCCGTAGCGCTGCAGCGTGTAATAGCCTTGCAGTGCGAGAACAAAGCCGACAAACAGCCCGGACACCGCAATGATCGACAACGAGCGGTTGCCGACGAAGAACAGTTGGTCGACGACCAGGCGGACTCGCCGAAGCGTCGCCGGACTGAGCAACAGCAGGCGGCCGAACAGTCGCACCGCCGATCCCCAGTCGGCGAGCTTGCGGCGTATGGCGAAACCGATTTTCCCAGGATTGAGCCAGTTCAACATCAGGGTGCCGCCCCCTGCACGCCATAGTCCTGTGCCGTACCAGCGGCCGGATAGTGGAAGAGCACCGGCCCTTCAGGTTCGGCATTGAAGAACTGGTGCACCAGCGGATCTTCGCTGTTGCGCATCTGCTCGGGAGTGCCTTGTGCAACCAGACCGCCATTGGCAATGAACACCACGTGATCGGCGATGGCGAAGGTTTCCTCGACATCGTGCGACACGACGATGCTGGTGAGACCCAGCGCCTGTCCAAGATCACGGATCAACCGCGAGGCGCTGCCCAGAGAGATCGGGTCGAGTCCGGCAAAGGGCTCGTCGTACATGATCAGATCGGGGTCGAGTGCGATGGCGCGCGCCAGTGCTACGCGGCGTGCCATGCCGCCCGAGACTTCCGACGGCATCAGGTCGCGCGCGCCGCGCAGGCCGACCGCATCAAGCTTCATCAGCACCACGTCGCGGATCAGGGCTTCGGGCAGAACGGTATGTTCACGCAATGGAAATGCCACGTTCTCGAAAACACTGAGATCGG
>JBBRID010000466.1:0-3143 GCA_038221635.1 Burkholderiales bacterium | reverse complement strand
CCGACCCCCGCCGTCCCTACAATTCAGGAATTAACACGCCCCGACGCCCCCGCGCCGGGGCGCTCTGCTTTGCAGATCGACACATGCAACTCCCAGTCATCGCTCCAGGAAAACGATTCACTCTGCCGCGGCCGATGGCGTCCGCTGATGCATTGCTGCTGGCCCGGATGGCGGTGCAGCAGACTGCGCTCAAACGCCTGACGGTGATCGTCACGGCGGATCCGGCCGACACCCAGCGGCTCGAAGGCGAATTGGCCTTCTTCGCGCCGGGTCTTCGGATCGCCGTCTTTCCCGATTGGGAAACGCTGCCGTATGACACCTTTTCACCGCACCAGGACCTGATCTCCGAGCGCCTGGCCACGCTGTGGCGAATCCGTCAGAACGAGGTCGACATTGTGCTGATGCCAGCCACGACTGCGCTGGTCCGGCTGGCGCCGCCGAGCTTTCTGGCTGCCTACACCTTCAATTTCAAGCAGAAACAAAAGCTCGACGAACAGGCGCTGAAATCGCAATTGACGCTGGCCGGCTACAGCCATGTCAGCCAGGTCGTCTCGCCGGGCGAATATGCGGTGCGTGGTGGACTGATCGATCTGTTTCCGATGGGGTCTGCAGTGCCTTACCGCGTCGATCTGTTCGGCGACGAGGTCGACAGCATCCGCACCTTCGACCCCGACACGCAGCGCAGCCTGTACCCGGTGCCTGAAGTGCGCTTGTTGCCGGGGCGAGAATTTCCAATGGACGAGGCCGCGCGCACCGCCTTCCGCTCGCGCTGGCGTGAGCGCATCGAAGGCGACCCGACCAAGGTGCGTTTGTACAAGGACATTGCCTCCGGCATTGCGACCGCAGGCATCGAGTACTACCTGCCGCTGTTCTTCGATGCGACCGCAACCATCTTCGACTATTTCGGTGCTGGAACCCAGCTCGCGCTGCATGGTGAAGTCGATGAGACGCTGAAGAAGTTCTGGGCCGATACGCGCGAGCGGCATCGTTTTTTGCAGCACGACCCAGAGCGGCCGCTGCTGCCGCCGCAAGACCTGTTCTTGAAGCCGGAAGACTTCTTCACGCTCGGCGGCGGATTCGCCACCCTGTCGTTGCGCGGCCGCGAGCCGGTCGAGTGGGCGCGGCCCTTGCCGGATATCAGCGTCGACCGCGGGTCCCCGGATCCGCTGAAAAAGCTGCAGATCCACCTGGGCCAGACGCCGCATCGCGTCTTGCTCGCAGCCGAAAGCGAAGGACGGCGCGAAAGCCTGCTCGAACTGCTGCGCGACAACCAGATCGAGCCGCCCAGCGTGGTGTCGCTGGCCGAGTTCCAGGCCGGGGACGAGACATTCGCGATTGTCGTCGCGCCGCTGGCGGAAGGATTCTTCTGGCACGAGCCGGACACGTCGACCGCGATCCAGTTCATCACCGAAACCGAGCTGTTCGCCACTTCGCCGACCGCGCGGCGGCGCCGCAAGCAAGAGCAGGTCAGCGATGTCAATGCGCTGATCAAGGACCTGTCCGAACTGAAGGTCGGCGATCCGGTGGTGCATGTGAACCACGGCATCGGCCGCTATGTCGGGCTCAGGCACATCGACCTCGGTCACGACGAAGGCGGTGCCAGCGAGTTCCTGCACCTCGAATATGCCGACAAGGCAACCTTGTACGTGCCGGTGGCGCAGCTGCACCTGATCAGCCGCTACACCGGCGTCAGCGCCGAAGAAGCGCCGCTGCATCGCCTCGGCTCGGGCCAATGGGAAAAGGCCAGACGCAAGGCCGCCGAGCAGGTGCGCGACACCGCGGCCGAACTGCTGAACCTGTACGCACGTCGGGCGGCCCGCGAAGGTTACGCGCACCGCTTCTCACCACACGACTACGAAGCCTTCGCGACCAGCTTCGGCTTCGAGGAAACGGCCGATCAAAAGGCCGCCATCCATGCTGTGATCCAGGACATGATCTCGCCGTTGCCGATGGATCGGCTGATCTGCGGCGACGTCGGCTTTGGCAAGACCGAGGTGGCGCTGCGCGCGGCCTTCGTGTCGGTGCTCGGCGGCAAGCAGGTGGCGATCCTGGCGCCGACCACGCTGCTGACCGAGCAGCATTACCAGAATATCGTCGACCGCTTCGGACGCTGGCCGGTCAAGGTCGCAGAGTTGTCGCGCTTCCGTTCCGGCAAGGAAATCAAGGTCGCGCTCGAAGGCATTGCCGATGGCACGATCGACATCGTCGTCGGCACGCACAAGCTGATCAGCGACAAAGTCAAGTTCAAGCGCCTGGGCCTGCTCGTGATCGACGAAGAGCACCGCTTCGGCGTGCGCCACAAGGAGGCGATCAAGGCGATGCGGGCCGAGGTCGATGTCTTGACGCTGACCGCCACGCCGATTCCGCGAACCCTGGGCATGGCTCTGGAGGGCTTGCGCGACTTGAGCGTGATCGCCACCGCGCCACAGCGACGCCTGTCGATCAAGACCTTTGTGCGCAACGAGTCGAGCGGCACGATCCGCGAGGCGGTGCTGCGCGAATTGAAGCGTGGCGGGCAGGTCTATTTCCTGCACAACGAGGTCGAGACCATCGCGAACCGGCGCGACAAACTGGTCGAGCTGATTCCCGAGGCGCGCATCGCGATCGCCCACGGCCAGATGCCCGAGCGTGAACTCGAGCGCGTGATGCGCGATTTCGTCGCGCAGCGCCACAACGTGCTGCTGTGCTCGACCATCATCGAGACCGGCATCGACGTGCCGAGCGCCAACACCATCGTCATCAGCCGGGCCGACAAGTTCGGCCTGGCGCAACTGCACCAGTTGCGCGGCCGGGTCGGGCGCTCGCACCACCAGGCCTATGCCTACCTGCTGGTGCCCGAAGTCGAAGCCCTCACCAAGCAGGCCGCGCAACGCCTGCAGGCGATCCAGGACATGGAGGAGCTCGGCTCGGGTTTTTATCTCGCGATGCAAGATCTGGAGATCCGCGGCGCCGGCGAGGTGCTGGGCGAAAACCAGAGTGGCAACATGTTGGAAATCGGCTTCCAGCTCTACAACGAGATGCTGGCCGAAGCGGTGCGCGCATTGAAGTCGGGCCAGGAGCCCGACCTGCTGAGCCCGTTCAATGCCACCACCGAGATCAACCTGCACGCCCGGCACTGCTGCCGAACGACTACTGCGGCGATG
>JBBRID010000465.1:0-3146 GCA_038221635.1 Burkholderiales bacterium | reverse complement strand
CAACAGGTGTTGATCGGGGGACCCAGTTGCTGCTGAGGCACCAGCATCAGGAAGCATTTCGCCGCGACGGCAAGATTCTGCCGTTCGATGACGTGGAGTTCCGCAGCTATTCACAGAACGGCGAAGATGGGATCCTTTGGTACGTGTTCTCGCTGGTCGGCTCAACCAACAAGCGCTGCGTCGAGATCTGCGGGGGCAGCGGATACCAGTGCAACAGCGCCAACCTGATCCTCAATCACGGCTGGATCGGGTTGCTGTTCGATGGCAACGAAAAGCTGATCGAGCGGGCCAGGGTTTTCTATTCAACCCATCCGGACAGTTGCGCGTTTCCGCCACGCCTGGTCCATTCATGGATCACGACACAGAACATCAATGCGCTGATCGAATCCAACGGGATGATGGGCGACATCGATCTGCTGTCGCTCGACATGGATGGCATCGATTACTGGATATGGGACAAGATCGACGTCATTCGGCCCCGGGTCGTGATCGCGGAAGTGCAGATCATCCTCGGCCCGGAAGCGTCGTTATCGGTTCCGAACATCGACAATTTCCGGGCCGAGTTCAAGGATGGTTGTGGCATCTATTGCGGCGCGTCGATGGCCGCTTTCGTCAAGCTCGCGCGCAAGAAGGGGTACCGTCTGATCGGCTGCCAGCGCTATGGCTTCAATGCCTTGTTCATGCGTGACGATGTCGGCGCCGGCATCTTTCCGCAAGTCACGATCGAATCATGCTTTCACCATGACTTCGCGCGTTGGGCGCAGGACAGCTTTTTTCACCACGTCAAGGACAAGCCGTGGGTTGAGGTTTGATGCGCCGCATCGGTCTCATAGGCGCTCGGCGGGTTTGACCCCGATGCGGCCGGTGTAGTCGGTGTAATTCAGCAACGGGCGACTCAGGACACCGGTGAAATATTCATCGGTTGCCTTCTGAGCCCCTTGGAAATGACCGTAGTCATCGATCAGCAGGGCGCCGCCCGTGGTCACGCGGGGATACAAAACCTCGAGTTCCTTTTTCGTGGATTCGTACCAATCGGTGTCCAGACGCAAAACCGCGATCGCTGTCGGCAAGGGCTCGGAATCAAGCGTCGTCAACACATCGCCTTGGACGAAGATCACTTTCTCGTCCAGCAGCCTGGCATTCGCAAAATTCGCCTGGACCTGATCGAGCGGGCAATATACCCAATCGTTGTGGCCACCCCGTTTCATCTTCTCGTAGTGTTCGATCGCCGGCGCCCCTGAAGATGAATCAACGTCGACGTCCAGCGGCTCGGTCATGCCCAGGAAGGTATCGAACAGCCAGACCTTGCGGTCGACGCCGTAGGCGTCGAACATCATCTTCGCCAGGATGGCGTTGCCGCCGCGAAAGACGCCGCATTCGACGAAATCTCCGGGGATCTCCTGTTCGATCACGTGTTTGCAGGCCAGGATCGTCGCGAACAGTCGCTCGTCCGAAACCATCGAGAGGTGATGCGCACGCACATAGTCGAAAGCCTTTTTTTCGACGTCCGAGAATTCGACCGGGAAACGCAGCGATGTAGGTTGTCGGCGCAGGTCGAAACCCAGCGTCTGCAAACCCGCGCGTATGGACTTTTTCAGAAACTGCATGTTTTGATGCGAAGCGCTCGGACCCGGTCAGGTGGACCGGCCATGCGAAAAAAATTCAGCCCGTGGCGCGGATCAGTTCGGCAACCGTCGTGACCCCGCTCGCCACATGGCCCAAACCGCTTTGCAGCAGGCCATCGTCTTTCTCGCGCCCCAGATGCCCCAGCAGTTCATGCTCACCCGTGCCTTTGGCAATCAGGCTGGCCATCGCGGAATCGATTTCGATCAAGTCGTAGATTGCAACCCGTCCGTGGTAGCCCGTTCCGGCGCAATGCGCACAACCGATCGGGCGTCTGGTCGTTACAGGCTGGCCGGGATGTCGGTGCGACCATTGATTGATCAGGGTTTCAGTGGCGGCGTCGTCGATTTCGGCTGGCACTGAACATGTGCTGCACAGCACCCGTACCAGACGCTGCGCCATCAAACCGCGCACACTGGCAGAGATCAGAAAGGGCTCGATACCCATGTCAGTCAGCCGCGTCACCGCGCCGATGGCGCTGTTGGTGTGCAAGGTGGAAAAAACCAGATGCCCGGTCAGCGAAGACTGGATCGAGATCCGGGCCGTTTCCTCGTCGCGAATTTCCCCGACCAGGATCACGTCGGGGTCATGGCGCAACACGGACCGCAACGCGCCTGCAAAGGTGAATCCGATATCGGGATTGACCTGCAACTGGGTGATGCCGGCGATCTTGTACTCGACCGGATCCTCAACCGTGATGATCTTCTTGGTCTGATCGTTGGCCAGCTCAAGCGCGGTGTAGAGGGTCGTGCTCTTGCCGGAGCCTGTCGGGCCGGTCACCAACACGATGCCGTTCGGAAAATGCGACCAGGCATCGAACAGGCTCGCCTGCGCCGTGTTCATGCCGAGATCCTGTAAGCGGGTGGGCTTTCGTTCCTGCCGCAGCAGCCGCAGCACAATCGACTCGCCGGCGGAGCCTGGCAAAACGGAAACCCGGATGTCGAAGGCTTCGCCGTTCACCCTGGCGTTGATGCGACCGTCCTGCGGCAGGCGGCGCTCGGCGATGTCCAGGTTGGCCAGAATCTTGATCCGGCAAACCACAGCGTCGAAGCGATCGCGCGGCTGTCGGGTCTGCAGCAGCATCTCGCCGTCGACGCGAACCCGAACGTTGAAGTCGTATTCGGCCGGCTCGATATGAACGTCGGAAGACCGCCGGGTGACGGCCTGCGACAGGATCGCATTGACGAGTTCGATCGTCGGTCCTTCTTCGGCCAATTCGCGCAATGCGCGCAAGTCGTCGCCGCCGGCAAACTGCGTTTGGTCGGTGACTTGCCGAACACTGGCCACCCTCTCGTAAAGCGACGGCGGAATCAGCGCCCATTCGAAGCTGGTGTTCAGCGCGAGCGATTTGCGCTCGATCAGCGCCACCACTTCGGGCGCTGGTTCTTCCCGGAAGCCGACCCACCAGTGACTGTCGTCGCTGAAGATCATCGCAGCCTTCAGCGTCAACCATGAACTCGACATGCCGAGCGCGGCAGCGCCTTCACGAGCGCGTTTTGCCAGCTGTTCCAGATCGAGTTGAT
>JBBRID010000464.1:0-3157 GCA_038221635.1 Burkholderiales bacterium | reverse complement strand
TCGACCGACCGCCGCGCTGCATCGCGATGACCCGCGAGTCGCCGTCGCCGGCGACCCGCGCCAGCCCCCCCGGCATCACCCGATAGCCGTCGGGCGTTGCCACTGCGAAAACGCGCAGGCCGACGGTGCGGGCCTGCAACTGTTCGGCGCTGTGCGCACCGGACTCGCGTTCGATTACCGGCGCCTGCGAGACGTGGACCCATTCCTGAGCCACGTATCGCGATGGCCGCAGCGCGATCTTGGCACGCAGCCGCCGGCGCGCGTCGGCATCCAGATCAGCGCCGAATACCGCTGGTTCAGAGCTCGATCGTTCCAGCGGCTTGATGATCAACTTGTCGAGGCGCTCCCAGGCTTCTTTGAACGCAGAGGGCTCGCCCAGCCACCAGGTGGCCACCGATGGCAGTTTGAGTGGCTCGCCCAGCAGACTCTCGCTGAGTCCGGGCAGGTACGCGAGCAAGGCACCGGACTCGAGCACACCGGCGCCCAGCGAGTTGCAGATCAGGATATTGCCGCGACGCGCACATTCGGTGAGGCCCGGCACACCCAGAGCCGAATCGCTGCGCAATTCCAGCGGATCGCAATAGTCGTCGTCCTGGCGACGCAGCATCGCGTGCACACGCTTCAGACCCTCGACCGTCTTCATCCAGACCCGCCCGTCGCGCACGGTCAGGTCATTGCCCTCGACCAACGGAAAGCCGAGGTAGCGTGCAAGCAGCGCGTGTTCGAAATAGGTCTCGTTGTATGGGCCTGGCGTCAGCAGCACGATCAGCGGCGCGCCGTCGCCCTTCGGCGCCCAGCGCAACAGAGATTCGCGCCAGGCATCGAAAAACGACGCCAGGTGCTGCACGTGCAAATCGCGGAACATCTTCGGGAAGACCCGCGAGACGATCAGGCGATTCTCCAGCGAATAGCCGGCCCCGGACGGAGCCTGAGTCCGGTCGCCGACAACCCACCACTTGCCGTCCGGAGAGCGAGCCAGATCGGCAGCGTAGTGAAACAGGCGAATGCCGCCCGGGAGATGGGAATGCTGGGCAGGGTGCAGAAAACCGCCGTGACCAAAGATCACGGGCGGTGGGATGGCACCCGAACGAAGCAGTTTTTGCGGCCCATAGATGTCGCTCAGCACGTGATTCAGCAGTTCGGCGCGCTGCGCGATTCCTTCTTCGATGCCCCGCCACTCCGCGGCCGACAACACAAGGGGCAAGGGGTCGACTTCCCAGGGTCGGTCGGTTCCTTTCGGATCCGCATAAACGTTGTAAGTGATCCCGCTTTCGTGGATCTCGCTCTCCAACAAGGACAGCGTCTCGCGGATCTCGGGACCTTGGTGCGCGGCCAGCGAACGCACGAACGCATCCCACTGCGGCCGCGGCTTTCCGTCGGCTCCCAACAGTTCGTCGTAGCGCCCCTCGAGCGGTGAATAATCGGACAACAGTTGCTCTAGCATCGTTTCGCGCGATGGACAAGGCGTTCAGAAATGTGCACCGGCTGGATGCATCTCCAACCGGTCCAGCCCGATCAGGAAACCCGAACGCGGCGCAGATCCAACGTGAACGGGAAGTTCGGATTGCGTTCTTCCGGCTTGACCGTCATCTGGCCCGGCGTGTGTCCGACCCGGAAAAAGCGGGCCAGTCGACGCGCCTCAGCCTCGTAGGCGTTGATGGGGAAGGTGTCGTAACTGCGACCACCCGGGTGTGCCACATGGTACTGGCAACCGCCCATCGATCGACTCATCCAGGTATCGACCAGGTCGAAGGTCAATGGCGCATCGACTTCGATCGTCGGATGCAGGGCCGAGGTCGGATGCCAGGCGCGGTAGCGGACGGCGCCGATGTACTCGCCGATCTTGCCGGTAGGCTGCAGCGGAACGATGCGGCCGTTGCAGGTCAGGACATGGCGTTCACCGACCAACCCGGTGGCCCGGACCTGGATCCGCTCGACCGACGAATCGACAAACCGAACCGTGCCGCCAGGGGAACCTTCCTCACCCATCACATGCCAGGGTTCGAGTGCGAGTTGAAGTTCCACCTCCACGCCAGCGGCCTGGAAATCACCCAGGAACGGGAATCGGAAATTGAGGTGCGGCGCGAACCACTCGGGCTTCAACGCATAACCGGCGTCGTTGAGCTCTTCGATCACGTCGCACAGGTCGGCCCAGATGAAGTGCGGCAGCATGAAGCGGTCGTGGAGTTCGGTATTCCAGCGCTTGAGTTGCGCCGGTTGATACGGCTTTTTCCAGAACCGCGACACCAGCGCCCGCATCAGCAGCTGCTGGGTCAGGCTCATTCGCGCATGCGGCGGCATTTCGAACGCGCGCATCTCGAGCAGACCGAGGCGGCCTGTCGGGCCATCGGGCGAATACAGCTTGTCGATGCAGAACTCGGCGCGGTGCGTGTTCCCGCTGACATCGATCAACAGATTGCGCAGGATGCGATCGATCAACCATGGCGGGCAAGGCGGCCCGTCGGCTGAGGTCACACGCTTCAATTCGGAGAAGGCAATCTCGATCTCGTAGACCGAATCGTTGCGGGCCTCGTCGATGCGCGGCGCCTGGCTGGTAGGCCCGACGAACAGGCCGGAGAACAGATAGCTCAGCGCCGGATGGTTGTGCCAATACGCCACCATGCTGGCCAGCAGATCCGGACGGCGCAGGAACGGCGAGTCAGAAACGGTTGCGCCGCCAAGCACGAAGTGATTGCCGCCGCCGGTTCCGGTGTGGCGGCCATCGAGCATGAACTTCTCGGTCGACAACCGGGTTTCGTGAGCCACCTGATACAGGTGAGTGGTCTGCTCGACCAATTCGGTCCAGCTGTGTGCGGGATGGATATTCACCTCGATCACCCCGGGGTCCGGCGTGACACGAAGCGTCGACAGGCGCGGATCTTTCGGCGGCTCGTAGCCCTCGAGGATCACCGGCAACTTCATCTCGATTGCCGTGTCCTCGATCGCCGCGACGATCTCGAGATACTCCTCGAGCGACGTGGCTGGCGGCATGAACAGGTACAGCCGGCCGTCGCGAGGCTGCGCGCACATCGCCGTGCGCACGACATTGGCTGCCGATTCCTGGTGTGCCGGTCTGGCCAGCTCCGGCTGGGTCGATGCCGCCGAAGCAACCGGCATCGCCCCTGGGCCGCCGAGTGCAGCCCGTGACCGGTCGGCG
>JBBRID010000463.1:0-3157 GCA_038221635.1 Burkholderiales bacterium | reverse complement strand
GGGGGGTGGCGGGTTGCCTGCGTGTCCCCCGCCGCCTGCCTGACGGGCGGCTACTCCTCATTTACCTCCGGCATCCGGCCACCCGCCACCTTCGGCCAGAGATACCGAGCCTATCGCTATTGCGCATACAGCCGGAGGTGCCAGCGCGTCGGGGCGGGCTGACCTGTTCTGCGGAAGTACAGGAGGAGGCGCCGCCGTTCAGGCAGGCGCCGGGGGACATGGAGCAGAACAGGGCAGCCTGCCCCGACGCGCTCGCTCGGTTTGCGCATCGCGGCTCCTTGACGGCCTGGAGAAGAGATCGCAGCACATCAGCGGCGTGCCCGCATCACCAGCACCCAAGGCCGATTCAGGTTCAGGTCGAAACGCACCTGATTGGCGGCGTCAAGCGTCACGATGCTTTTCGCAACAGTCTGCTGAACATTGCCACCGATCGCCTCCAGCAAATGGGCGCCCCGGTCGACGCGCACGACGATGTCGCAATGCATCGGTGTGGCGAGTTGCCGGTCAGTGATCAGCGCGATGTCCGTCGGTGTCAGGTCGGTATCGCCGCGAACCGAGCAGATCAGATCACCGGGATCGGCGGTAGCTGGCGTGGGCACGACCGAATAGGCTGACATGAAGCCATCGCGGGCGGCCACCACATAGTCAGCATGCGACGGGGCGGGCAGAAATTCGGTTGCACTGAAGCCCGCGCGCTGCATCATGGCACTGACGAATGCGGCTGACCAAGGCGGCGTGCGCTCGGGGGGTGGCTCGCCAGCCGGCCACTGAATTTCGCAGACATCGGTGCGGTGGCAGCTGTGTCGGATGTCTCGGTAACTGATCGAAGCCCAGAAACCGTCGACCAGCGGGCATAGATCAGCTGTTTTTTCCTTGCCGCAACCGTCTTCGATGACGTCGCAATAACCATCGCCATGCGGCACACAAATATCGCCTCCGGCCGGGACAACGACGATGTCACGACCCCAGCGGGTCCATTCCTGCTCCAGAACACCGATCAGGCGCTCGATGCGTGCCGGCGAGACGACCGTGGGAGCAACCGCGATGCGTACCGGGGCCTGTGGCACTCCCCCACACGACGCCGTCAACACGGACAGAGAAGTCCACCCGGTCCACATCGCCAGGCATCTCAATCGCTGCCCGCCGGACATCGGGCTCACGCCTCGTATTTGTTTCCCGCCGTTGCGCGGATCAGATGCGTGTCGTAGCCCTTGATGGTCTCGTAGGCGCTGCAGCCAAGCGCACTCAGGTAGGTTTTGAGGATCGGAACATGGGCATTCATGCCCCATTCTCAATCATCGTCTGGCGTCTCGACCGACGCTTTGCCAAGCCCTCATTGCAAGGCGTATACGGCCGCACTCGTTGCATGCAGACGTGTGGTGTCGAACAAGGGCACCGCGCAGTCTTCCGGCCCGACCAGCAGCGAAATTTCGGTGCAGCCAAGGATGATCGCCTCGGCGCCTCCGGCCACCAGCATCGACATGATGTGGCGATAGGCCGCGCGTGATTGATCGTCGACCCGACCGAGACAGAGTTCTTCGTAGATCACGCGGTGAACGGTTTCGCGGTCCTGCTGGCCCGGAATCAATACGCTCAGACCATGCCTGTCGACCAGCCGGTCCTTGTAGAAAGCCTGTTCCATCGTGAACCGGGTTCCGAGCAGACCGACCTTCGAGAAACCGGCGCGCTTGATCGCTTCTGCCGTCGGATCAGCGATGTGCAGCAGCGGAATGCGCACCGCTGCCTCGATGGCCTCGGCAACGCGGTGCATCGTGTTCGTGCACAAGACGACGAAATCGGCGCCAGCCGCTTCGATGCGTATTGCCGCCTCGGCCAGCAAACGGCCGGCCGCGTCCCAATCGCCCGCGTGTTGCAACTGCTCGATCTCGTGGAAATCGACGCTGTACAAGACGACCTTCGCCGAATGCAGGCCGCCCAGTCTGTCCTTCACGACTTCATTGACGATGCGGTAATAGGGCAGCGTCGATTCCCAGCTCATGCCGCCGAGCAGGCCGATGATCTTCATCGCATGAAGCGCCCGCCGATCATCGTTTGGGCGCGTCGCGCAGCAGGGCTTCGATCGCCTGCTTGTAATGCTTGGCAGAACCGGTGGTGCCGTGACCAGCGGTATCAGGACTGCCCGGAATGATCAGCACGCTGCCGTGCTTGACCCGCTTGATCTCGCGTTCCAGTACGCCGAGCTCGGGCGGATTGCGCTCGTCGTCTGCCGCATTGATTGCCAGCACCACCGCCTCGATGTGATCGAGGCTGGGCGACACGTCGAAGTCGGCCGATGACTCCCATTGGTACAGCACATCGTTGGCATCACCGTTGAACGGCGCCGCCAGCCGCTTGTTGATCTGCGCATCGCCCTGGCCGGCGGTCGGCGCCTGCTTGAACAAGGCCTGGTTGCCACCCGAGGTGGCCAGCGAAAAGTAGGTCAGGTGGGTCTGCATGTTGCGCGGCTGCGTGGTGTAGTTGCCGCCGTTCCAATCCGGATCATTGCGGATGCCCCGTGTCAGCATGCTGCGCATCATCCAGTTGCGGCCCGACATTGCCCCGGGCAGGCAGGCCATCGGCACCACCGCGTCCATCACCTGCGGGTAGTTGCCCGCCCACATCCAGGCCTGCATGCCGCCCATCGAGTTGCCAATCACCAGCCGCAGGTGCTTGACGCCCAGGCCTTCGGTCACCAGCCGATGTTGTGCCGACACCATGTCTTGATAGTTGTAACGTGGAAATTTGGCGCGCAGACCGTCCGACGGGCGTGTCGATTTGCCGGTGCCCAGCGCATCGGGCAGGATGATGAAATAGCGGCTCGCATCCAGCGGCTGACCGGGGCCGAAAAGTTCCTCGGCAAAACTCTTGGACAACATGCTGGCACCCGATCCGGCCGTACCGTGCAGCACCAGCACCGGCATGCCGGTCGGCTCACCAACCGTGTAGTAGTGCAGCCTGACTTCGGGCAGCACCTCGCCATTGTGAAAGCGGAAATCTCGGGCAATCCAGCTGCCTTGCTTGGGTTCCGGGTAATTCGCAGCCTGCGCCGGCAACGCGCAAAAGCATGCCAGCGCAAGCCACCAGAAGCTGGCCAGGAAGTCGTTTCTCGTGCGCATCGGTCGTCCTAGTCCTAGTACGCCGACTCAGAGATTTCGAA
>JBBRID010000462.1:0-3186 GCA_038221635.1 Burkholderiales bacterium | reverse complement strand
AATATTTCATCGTCGAGAGTGCCGATGGCACACGCGTCGCCTTCACCCAGATTGCCGGGCTGGTGGCGCGGCGCATCATGCGTTTCGTCGAGCAGGGCACCAAGCTGACGGTTGGCGAACGTGTCGGGCTGATTCGCTTCGGCAGCCGCGTCGATGTCTATCTGCCAGCAGGCTATGTGCCGGCGGTGATTGTCGGCCAGCGGACGATCGCAGGCGAAACCGTTCTGGCCCGTGCCGGAAGCGCGCCGTTACTGGGCGGCATCGCCCAATGAACGGCGACGTGCCGGAAGGGCGCCGCGCCGCCAAGATCGTGCGCGGCATCCCGCTGCGCGCGCTGATTCCCAATGCCGTGACCGTTCTGGCGCTGTGCTTCGGGTTGACGGGCGTACGCTTCGCCATTGCCGGCGAATGGGAGAAGGCGGTGGCTTCGATCGTCGTTGCGGCGGTCCTCGATGGCATCGATGGCCGGATTGCGCGGCTTTTGAAAGGCGCCACACGCTTCGGCGCCGAGCTCGATTCACTCTCCGATGTGACAGCATTCGGGGTGGCGCCGGCATTGATCGTCTATCTCTGGTCGCTGCAATATCTGCCGGGCATCGGCTGGGTGATCGCGCTGTCGCACGCCGTCACTTGCGCCCTGCGCCTGGCGCGGTTCAATGCCCAGATCGATGCGGCGCCGCAGCCGCACAAGCGCGCCGGCTATTTGACCGGCGTGCCGGCACCGGTTGCTGCCGCCTTGACCCTCAGTCCGCTGTTTCTGAGCTTCTGGATCGAACCAGCCCTGCTTGACGATACGCGGGTGCGGGCGACGCTGGTCAGCCTTGTGGTGCTGCCGGTGGCGTTTCTCATGGTCTCCAGCCTGCCGACATTCAGCTGGGGCTCGCTCCGGCTGCGGCCGGCGCAGCGGCTCCCAGCGCTGGTGGGCGTCGGGTTGTTTGCCGGCGCCTTGTTCTCGGCGCCCTGGATGACACTGACGCTCGCCTGCGTCGCTTATGCGGTGGCAATCCCCTTCGCCTACCGCAGTTATGCCCGGCTAAAGGCGCGCGAAGCCGCTGGCGCCGTGCCGCCGATCTGACTCTCGGCGCCGCTCCGCAAAGCCGCTGTAATTTGCGGCCAAGCATCGCCGACCATCGTGGTCAGCAGCGAGCAAACGCCTGCAAAAGCTAAAATCGTGGCGATAATGGTCAACATTGCGAAGGCCCCCCTGCGTCACCGTCTCGTAAGTGTTCCTGTTATGTTCTGATTCGACGCGTTTGTCAAACCCGCGCAAACTGGTAACACTGCAACCAACCAAGAATGGGGAGCGCAGATGTTCGGAACGATGCAGGATTGGCCGCTGCTGGTCTGGAAACTGATCGACCATGCCGCGATCAATCATGGCGACCGCGAGGTCATCAGCCTGGTGTGCGAGGGCGGCGAGCATCGCAGCAACTGGCGGATGGTGCATGGGCGTGCCCGCCAGGTCGCGGTCGCGCTGCGCCGAATGGGCATTGCGCCGGGTGACCGGGTGGCGACGCTGGCATGGAACACCTATCGCCACGTCGAAAGCTGGTACGGCATCTCGGGGATGGGCGGTGTTGCGCACACTATCAACCCGCGGCTTTTCGACGATCAGATCGTCTATATCGCCAACCATGCCGAGGACCGGGTTCTGTTCTTCGACCTGACCTTCATCAAGCTGGTCGAACGTCTGGCGCCACGCTTCACCAGCATCGAACACTTCGTGCTGCTTACCGATCGCGCCAATATGCCGACCGACTCAACGCTCGACCTTCTTTGCTATGAAGATCTCATCGCCAGCGAGGACCCGGAAACACCCTGGACTGTTGTCGATGAAACTGCGCCGGCCGGCCTGTGTTACACTAGCGGGACTACCGGAAACCCAAAGGGTGTCCAATACAGCCACCGCTCCAACGTGCTTCACGCCATGGCCGCGTGCATGACAGACACCTTCGGCCTTGGCGCCGCTACTGTCGTCTGCCCGATCGCGCCGATGTATCATGCAAACGCGTGGAGCATTCCCTATACCGCAGCGGCAGCGGGCGCGAAGCTGGTGATGGGCGGCCCCAATTTCGATGCGCCGACGCTCCAGAAGCTGATCATCGCCGAAAAGGTCGATCTGGCGCTGGCAGTGCCGACGATCTGGCTGACCATGCTCCAGCATCTCGAGCGCGAGGGTGGTAATCTGGGCGCACTGAAGCGCACGGCAATCGGCGGGTCGGCGGTACCACGCAGCATGATCGAGTCTTTCGACAAGCTCCACAATGTCCATGTCATGCAATTGTGGGGGATGACTGAAATGTCGCCGCTCGGGACCGTCGGGTCACCCTCTCCCGAAGTTCTCGCAATGCCTTACGACGAACAGCTCGGTTATCGTGTCAAGCAGGGGCGGGGGGTCTTCGGGGTCGAGATGAAGATCGTCGATCCGGCTGGCGCCGAACTGCCGCGCAATGGCAAGGGTTTCGGTCGGCTTCTGGTGCGGGGGCCCTGGATTGTCGAAAGCTATTTCAAAGGCGATGGTGGCCAGGTGCTCGATGCCGATGGCTGGTTCGATACCGGCGACGTGGCGACCCTCGATCCGCTCGGCTACATGCACATTGTCGATCGCTCCAAGGACGTCATCAAATCGGGGGGCGAATGGATCAGCTCGATCGACCTCGAAAATGCCGCTGTCGGAGCGCCCGGGGTCGCAGAAGCGGCGGTCATCGGCATCCACCATCCCAAGTGGGACGAACGTCCGCTTCTGTTGGTTCGCCAGAAAGATGGCGCAACGGTCTCGAAAGAAAGCGTTCTTGCCTATCTCGACGGCAAGATCGCCAAATGGTGGATGCCGGATGATGTGGTTATCGTCGACGATCTTCCACACACAGCAACTGGAAAGCTGCTCAAGACCGAGCTTCGCGATCGCTTCAAGGATTACCGCTTGCCGACCAGCTGAAGGTTTCAGAACAGCCGCAATTGCTGACCGGGGGCGTGGAAGCGGCTGCAATCGAGCACGAGTCGTTCGCGCGACAGTTGGTGTGTCGCGCACGCCTTGTGAAAACGCTGCCGCATAAGCGCCGCATAGGGCCCAGATGGGGCGAAGCGTGCAAAGAAGCGCGGGTCGTTATCGCGGCCGCCCCGCATCGTCTGGATGTGGTGCATGACCCGATCGGCGCGGTCGGGGAAATGCGTTGCCAGCCAGCC
>JBBRID010000461.1:0-3219 GCA_038221635.1 Burkholderiales bacterium | reverse complement strand
GTCAGCTTCGCCACCGGCTTGAACAAGTCGGCCGCGCGGCGCAGGTCTTCCAGCGCCAGCTCGGTGAACAGCGCTTCACCGGCAAGCCCGGCCAGCGTCTTGGCGTGGATGCCCGCGTCATAGGCGACGCCGCCGCCGATGGCGGCATCGAAGATGCTGGGATTCGAGGTCAGCCCGGTGATCGACTCCTCGGCGATGTAGCGCGCCAACGTGCCGTCGTCGAGCAACGTGCGGGTGATGTTGTCCAGCCACAGGCTCTGGCCGAGTTCGTGCAATTGCCGGGTCGATTTCATGCGGGCTCCGATCTGGCTTGGGTTGAATCTGTCGAGGTCGTGTGATCGCCTACAGGGGGCGTGCCGCGAACCAGCAGCACTGGCACCGTGGCGGTGCGAACGATCTGTTCGGCATCGCTGCCCAGCAGCATCCTACGGACGCCGCGCCGGCCGTGGGTGCCAAGCACGATCACGTTGGCGCCCCATGCCTGCACCTGCTCGGCCACGCGCTCGCACAGGCGGCCGCTGAGGCTGTCGAAGAGGGTGGCTTCGACGGGGATGCCAGCTGCATGGACCGTCAGCCGCGCTTGCTCGAGCACGGCCTGGCCAGCCTCCTTCAGCATCGTGAAGACGTCGCCCGGCAAGGCAGCAAAGCCGTCGCCGCTCATGAGGAAGGGCATCTCGTCCACCACATGCAGCACCCGCACCCGGGCGCCCGTGAGCTTGGCCAGCTCGATCGCTTCTGCAAGCCCGGCATTCGAGGTGGGACTTCCGTCCACGGGAACCAGGATTCGTTGGTACATGTTGAAGCTCCTTGGACAATGAGGTGACCGTGTCAGCGCAGTCAGTCCGTCTGACGCGGTGCGTCCACGTTCAGTTGCAGCCACATCTCCAGCAGCGCCAGATGCCATAACTTGCTGCCCTGGATGCGGGTGAACCAGTCGGCGGGTGCTGCGAGCAGCTTGTCGACATAGGCTCGTTGATACAGGCCACGCCGGATACACGCGTCCGAGTCGAGGATGCCGCGCATGAAGGCCAGGAATTCGCCGCTCACGTGTTTGAGCACGGGCACCGGAAAGTAGCCCTTGGGCCGGTCGATCACGGCATCGGAGATCAAACCTCGGGAGATCGCCTTGAGCGGGAACTTGCCGCCCTGTCTGAGCTTGAGTTCCGGGGGCATGCGCGCTGCCAGCTCCACCAGCTCGTGGTCCAGGAAGGGCACGCGCGCTTCCAGGCCCCAGGCCATCGCCATGTTGTCCACCCGTTTGACGGGGTCGTCCACCACCAGCGTGGTGGCATCGAAGCGCAGTACCTGGTCGATGAAGGTATCGGCCTGTGGCTCGGCCAAGGCGGTCGCCACCAGATCGGCAGTCACGTCGCTCACGTGATGGGCGGGGCTGATCATCGCGAGGTACTCGTCGTGGTCGCGATCGAAGTAGTGGGTACGAAAGCGCTCGAGCGCCGAGCCCTCGGCGGCATCCATCCGCGGGTACCAGAAGTAGCCACCGAACACTTCGTCGGCACCCTGGCCTGAGAGCACCACCTTCACTTGCCTGGAAACACGCTCGCCCAGCAGGTAGAACGCGATCACGTCCTGGCTCACCATCGGCTCGGCCATCTGCAACACCGCTTCGGGCAGCCGGCGCAGCACTTCGTCATACGGAATCAGGTACTTGTGGTGGCGCGTTCCGAACTGTTCTGCGACCTGGTCGGAGAACTCGAATTCATCGGCTTTTTCGCTCCCAACGCCCAGGGTCTCGAAACCCATCGAAAAGGTCTGCAGATCGTCCACGTGATCGGCCAGCAAGGCCACCAGCAGGCTGGAATCCAGGCCGCCAGAGAGCAGCACCCCCACTGGCACATCGGCGGCCAGTCGGCGGCGTTCCACGGCGCGAATCAGCGCTTCGCGGGTGGCCGCCAGCCATTGCGATTCGGACAGCGGTTGCGCCGGGCGTGTGGCATCGAGCGTCCAGTAGGTGGCGGCTTCGATCTGGCCGGCGCGCGTGAGCGTCATCGTCGTTGCCGGTGCCAGCTTCCTGACGCCCTTCAGGATGGTGCGCGGTGCCGGCACCACCGCATGCAGCGTGAAGTGGTGGTGCAGCGCGACCGGGTCGATGCTGGTGTCCACCTCACCGGCTGCCAACAGCGCCTGCAAGCTGGAGGCAAAGCGCAGGCGCGATCCGTCGAGCGTGTAGTACATCGGCTTGATGCCGAAGCGGTCGCGCGCCAGGAACAGGCTTGCATCGCGTTGGTCCCAGATCGCGAACGCGAACATGCCGAAGAAGCGCCGCACACAATCCGCACCCCAGGCGTGATAGGCCTTCAGGATGACTTCGCTGTCGCCCTGGGAGAAGAAGCGGTAGCCCATGGCCACCAGCTCAGCGCGCAGTTCCTTGTAGTTGTAGATGGTGCCGTTGAAGACCAGCACCAGCTTCAATTGCGGGTCGACCATCGGCTGATCAGCGTCGCTGGTCAGGTCGATGATCGCCAGGCGGCGGTGGCCGAAGGCCAGCGAGCCGTCGCTGAAAACACCTGCGTGGTCGGGACCACGTCGGGCGATTTGGTCGGACATGCGCTCGACGGCCGCCATGTCGGCTGTCGAACCATCGAATCGCAATTCACCGCAGATGCCGCACATGAGGGACTCGATTCTTCAGGAGCGGTTGGGGGCGGCGTAGTGGATCGTACCGGGCACGTCAATACAGAATGCGACAGCGGATCGTTGCAGGCACTGTGCACAACTCGGCCAGTGCCGGCTGCGTTCCGGCGTGGTCGACATCGATCACCACATAGCCGACATCTGCGTTGGTGCTCAGGTATTGCGCGGCGATGTTGATGCCCGCCGCCGACAGCTTCTCGTTGACGTGTGCCAGCACGCCGGGCACGTTCTTGTGGATGTGCAACAGCCGGCTGCGTCCGGTGTGTTCGGGCAACGCGACTTCGGGGAAGTTCACCGCCGACGTGGTCGAGCCGTTGTTGCCGTACCGGATCAGCTTGGCGGCGACTTCCTTGCCGATGTTCACCTGCGCTTCCGAGGTTGAGCCGCCGATATGCGGCGTCAGGATGACATTGTCGAAGCGCGTCAGTGGCGAGACGAAGGCCGAATCGTTGCCTTGCGGTTCGAGGGGGAAGACGTCGATCGCAGCACCGTGCAGGTGGCGGCTCTCCAGTGCGGCAGCGAGTGCATCGATGTCAACCACGGTGCCGCGCGACGCATTGATCAGGT
>JBBRID010000460.1:0-3244 GCA_038221635.1 Burkholderiales bacterium | reverse complement strand
GGCGGGTGGCCGCTGGCGCTCCAATGCTTGCCCTCGCTGCGCGAGGGTGCCCTGCGATGCTCGGACGCGTGGCCCGTCGCAGAAACTCGCTTCGTTCGCTTTGCTCACTGCGCTCAAACAGTCTGCGACAAGTCAGATGTTGATGCGCGCTGCGCGCGCGGGCCACGCGCCCTGCGCTTCTCGGCTGCGCATAGGCGCGCCAGCGGCCACCCGCCTGCGCCTTTGCGGCGGCACCGAGGTCTGGTGCGGGGAAAAGCACCAGCGTTTGCACGCGGCAGGCGGTACCCGGACGGGGCGATTTATGCGGCGGCGAGAAGCGCAGAGCCAGGGTCGGCGCGCGTAGCGCGCTTCGTGAACTGGCTTGCCGCAGACTGTCTGAACGAAGTGAGCGAAGCTCACGCAGTGAGTTTCTGCGGCCGACCCTGGATCGAGCATCGCAGCGCAGTCGGCGCGCAGCGCCGACCGCCGCATGATGAGCCCCGTCCGGGTGCCGCCTGCCGCGTCTCTCGGTTCCGGCACGAACAATGCAGTCGTTCGAGAACAGCAACGGGCCGACAGCGGCACATCGCGTGCCGATCGCGGCATGCGTCGTGGGTCGCGCCAAGCGCGGTGGAGGCACTTGCATGAATGCCGGAACCAGAAACTACGCCATCGTCACAGCCGCCTACTGGGGCTTCACGCTCAGCGACGGCGCCTTGCGCATGTTGGTGTTGCTGCACTTCTACCGGCTGGGCTACTCGCCGTTCACGCTGGCCTTCCTGTTCCTGCTCTACGAAGCGATGGGCGTGGTGGCCAACCTGGTCGGCGGCTGGCTGGCCACGCGCTATGGCATCGCGCGGATGTTGGCGGTGGGGCTGGCCACCCAGATCACCGGCTTCCTGCTGCTGTCGGCGCTGTCGCCGTCGTGGACCGTCGCGATGTCGGTGGCCTGGGTTGTTTTGGCGCAGGGCGTCTGCGGCGTGGCCAAGGACCTGACCAAGACCGCCAGCAAGTCGGCCATCAAGCTGACCGCGGGCGACGCGGGCCCTTCAGTCCAGCTCTTCAAGTGGGTGGCCTTCTTCACCGGCAGCAAGAACGCGATGAAGGGCGTGGGCTTCTTCCTCGGTGGCGTCCTCTTGCAGACGCTGGGCTTCCGGGCCGCGCTGTGGACCATGGCCGGCCTGCTGGCGCTGGTGTTCATTGGCGTTGTGAGTTTCGTTGCGCCGCTGATGGGCAAGAGCAAGGCGTCGAAATCGGCCAAGGAGCTGTTCGCCAAGAACCGCGGCATCAACCTGCTGGCCGCCGCCCGCGTGGCATTGTTCGGCGCCCGTGATGTGTGGTTCGTGGTCGGCGTGCCGGTGTTCCTCTACGCCTCGGGCTGGACCTTCACGATGGTCAGCGGCTTCGTCGCGTCATGGACCATAGGCTACGGCATCGTGCAGGCGCTGGCGCCGGCCCTGGTGCGCCGCAGCGATGACGGCCTGAGCACCGAGGTTCCGGCGGCGCGGCTGTGGTCCTTGGTGCTGGCGCTGGTGCCGATCGGCCTGGCGGTGCTGGTGGCAATGGATGTGCCGAACCTGCAGTGGGTGGTCGTGGCCGGCCTGGGAATCTTCGGCTTCGCGTTCGCCGTCAATTCGTCGGTGCACTCCTACCTGATCCTGGCCTATGCTGGCTCCGAGAAGGCCGCCGAGGACGTCGGCTTCTATTACGCCGCCAATGCACTCGGTCGCTTCTTCGGCACGCTGCTGTCGGGGCTGCTGTACCAATGGGGCGGGCTGCTGTTTTCGCTGAGCGGCTCGGCCGTGATGTTGATCACATGCTGGCTCATCACCTTGGCGCTGCCGGTGAAGATGCCTGGCAGGCCATCGAAGGACTTGCCCGACGAAGGCGTGAGTCCCGCGCTCGTTCCAAGCTCGAACACTCTGCGCCAAGTCATCCCCGCTGATCGGAGTCACTGATGGAAGAAAAAACCGCCGTCGCCTTGCTTGCCGCGCTGGCCCAGGGCATGCGCCTGCGCATCTTTCGCGCGCTGGTCGGGGCGGGCCCGCAGGGACTGACTCCGGGGGCGCTGTCCGCGACGCTTGATGTGCCGGCCTCGACCCTGTCTTTCCACCTCAAAGAGTTGATGTACTCCGGACTCGTGACGCAGGAGCGCGATGGCCGCCATCTCATCTATCGCCCGGCGCTCGATCAGATGAATGCGCTGCTGGCCTATCTCACCGCCCACTGCTGTCAGGGCGTCGATGGCGGCAGCTGTGAGATCCAGCCGCCGGGCTGCACCACCTGTTGAGTCGCACCTCCGTACACGTTCCCCCGATCACTGCAACGCACCTCTCAACGACCCCCCCCAGGAGCCTCTCATGAGTGACAAGGTCTACAACGTTCTCTTCGTCTGCACCCACAACTCGGCCCGTTCGATCATGGCCGAGGGCTTGTTGAACACCCTGGGCGCGGGCCGCTTCAAGGCCTACTCCGCCGGCAGTCAGCCCGGCGGCACGGTCAATCCGTTTGCGCTCAAGACGCTGACCACGCTGCACATTGCGAATGACGGCTACCGCAGCAAGGACTGGGCTGAATTCGCCAAACCTGGCGCGCCCCAACTCGACTTCGTCTTCACGGTCTGCGACAACGCCGCCGGTGAGGTCTGCCCGGTCTGGCCAGGACAGCCGATGACAGCCCACTGGGGTGTCGCCGACCCTGCTGCGTTCGAAGGCACCGACGAGCAGAAAGGCAAGGTCTTCTGGAACACGGCTGTCGTGCTGAAGCGACGCATCGAGCTGATGCTCGCCTTGCCCTTGCACTCGCTGGACAGGATGGCGATCCAGCGCGAGATCAAGGACATCGGAACGCGCTGAACCATGATCAACGAAAAAGTCGCATCGGGCCGAGCGCCGGGCCGCTCCCGAGCCGGCCCGCATCCCCTCGGGGGATCGTCCGACGTACCCGTCGGACGAGGGGCCCCATTAACCGTTTTCGAGCGCTACCTCACAGTTTGGGTGTTCCTGTGCATCGTCGTCGGCATCGCGCTCGGCCAACTGCTGCCCGGTCTGTTCCGGGCCATCGGTCACATGGAGATCGCCAAGGTCAACCTGCCGGTCGGGTTGCTCATCTGGGTGATGATCATCCCGATGCTGCTGAAGGTGGACTTCGGTGCGTTGTCGGAAGTCAAGAAGCACTGGCGCGGCATCGGCGTGACGCTGTTCGTCAACTGGGCCGTCAAGCCGTTCTCGATGGCGCTGCTGGGCTGGATCTTCATCCGCCACGT
>JBBRID010000459.1:0-3278 GCA_038221635.1 Burkholderiales bacterium | reverse complement strand
GCTACATGGCGCTGGCCGCGATGATCTTCGGCAAGTGGCGCCCGGTGGGTGCCGTATGGGCCTGTCTGTTGTTCGGCTTCCTGGACGCGGTGTCGATCCGCATGCAGGGTTCGCAGTTGCCCGTGATTGGCGCGGTGCCGGTACAGGCCATCCAGGCGCTGCCTTACGTGATGACCGTGGTCCTGCTGGCCGGGTTCATCGGCAAAGCCGTCGCGCCGAAAGCACTGGGCCGACCCTACGTCAAATAGACCCACCCCCGGAGCGCACCTGACCTCAGAGACCAACTTCCCCTATCCGTGCTCGAGAACAATCTGTCCCCTGGATTCTGACGACCTACACCCGAGAATCCGATTCGCTCCTCCGCGAAATCCTGCTGAAGGCGGCGCAGCGCAGACGCAGGCTCGCCGCTTAAAATGCACGAAACCGGCTCAAATTGCCTTGCAATACATATCAATTTTGATATGCTGAATGAATGTGGACCATCGAGACCTTCAACGGGGTGGTGGACAGCGAGATCGAGTTGCTGCCTGCGGGCATGCGGGCATGCGGGCTCGCTTGGTGAGCTTGGGTCGATTGTCGAAGCGGTCGGTTTCGATGGCCTGCCGCTTGATACGGTCAAGCATCTCGAAGACAAGCTGTGTGAGTTGCGAATTCGCGGCGAGGATGGCATTGCGCGAGCGATCTACGTCACGGCCGTCAAGCGTCGGGTGGTGATCATCCGTGTATTCGTGAAGAAGACCCAGAAGACGCCAAAGCATGAACTGGAAGTTGCGCGGCAGCGGGCGAAGGAGGTCAAGTGACCAAGTTGAAAGACCTGCATACGAAGTGGTCGAAGGAACCGGGCTATCGGCAAGCCTCTGACGCACTGGAAGCTGAATTCGAACTGGCAGCTGCCATCGCCGATGCGCGCGGTCGAGCCGGTCTCACACAGGCCGAAGTCGCTGAGCGCATGCACACGACGCAGAGCAACATCGCGCGCATGGAGGCAGGCCGGACGACGCCTTCCACGCGAACATTGGAAAAGTTCGCCGAGGCCGTTGGCGCAAAGTTGAAGATCAGCTTTGACACTGTCGGCACGCGATGAGGTTTGCCGGTGGGGGCATGCATGACGCACCCCGCCGATGAGCTGATTGCCGCGGCGCGGGCGGTGCGCCTGCGGGCTCACGCACCGTATTCGAAGTTCGCCGTGGGTGCCGCGGTGCTCGACGAGCGGGGGCGCATCCACGCCGGCTGCAACGTCGAGAACGCTGCCTACCCGCAGGGCTGGTGTGCCGAGGCTTCGGCCTTGGCGGTGATGGTCTCGGCCGGCGGCAAGCGGGTGCTCGCGGTGGCCGTCTGCGGCGTCGCGGACGATCCGGTCACACCGTGCGGCGGCTGCCGGCAGAAGCTGCGCGAGTTCGCCGACGCCGACTGCCCAATCTGGATCGCTGACGACCAGTGCCTGCGCGAATCGTTCACACTGGGCGCCTTGCTGCCACACAGCTTCGGCCCCGGTCACTTCAAGCCCTGAAACCATGCTCACCGATGACGCCGCCGCCATCGAAACCAGCGCCGCAATCCTGCGCCAGCGCCTGGGCGCCCGCGCACCCAGGCTGGCGGTGCTGCTGGGTTCGGGTTGGGGGCCGTTTGCGGATGAAGTGGAAGATGCCGTCGAGGTGCCCTACGCGGATCTGCCGGCGTTTCCGAAGCTCGCGGTGACTGGCCATGCCGGCACGCTGAAAGCAGGCCGCATCGGTGCCGTAGAGGTGGCCGTGCTGGCCGGCCGCAAACACGCCTACGAGACGGGCGAGGCCGATGGCATGAAGGGGGCGATCCGCACGCTGGCGGCGTTAGGCGTGCAGGTGCTGGTGCAGACCAACGCAGCCGGCAGCATCGACCCCACGATGCGCCCGGGCGAGCTGATGCTGATCAACGACCACCTGAACGTGGCGCAGCGCTCGCCACTGTTCAACGAGCCGGGTGACCAGGGATTCATCGACATGAGCGCCGCCTACTGTCCGCGGCTGCGCGCTCAGGCGCACGCCGCCGTGCCGGCCGCCGGCGCATCGCTGCGCGAAGGCGTCTACGCGTGGGTGATGGGGCCGCAATTCGAGACGCCGGCCGAGATCCGCATGCTGCGCGTCCTGGGCGCGCAGGCGGTTGGCATGAGCACCGTTCCCGAAACCATCCTGGCCCGCCGTGCCGGCCTGCGCGTGCTGGCGTTGTCGATGATGACCAACATGGCCGCCGGCATGGAGCACGAGACGCTGAGCCACGCCCATACCCTGGCCACCGCGGGCGCATACGGTGCGCAGGCCGTGCGCACCTTGTCGGCCATCGTGCAGGCGCTGGAGACCTGAATGGGAACGGCCCCCACGCTGCCGCTGGTCGCTGCCCCCCGGCGGGCTCTTGCAGCGGACCTGCAAAGCCGGATCCGCGCAAGGCCTCGATCGAGTCGGATTCATTCGCAAGCGGTGCCTCCTGGTGACATCGAGAACTGAAACGATGAACGACCTGCAGGCTACCGCGCGACAGGCCCTGGCCTGCCTGGACCTGACCAGCCTCGCCGATGGCCAGGACCGCGAAGGCGGCGAAGTTGACATCGAGCAGTTGTGCATCCGCTCGATCGGCCCGGCGTGGCGCAACGGCGCGACGGCGGCCGTCTGCGTCTGGCCGCGTCAGGCCGCGTTGGCGCGTTCGCTGCTGCCGTCTTCGATCCGCGTCGCCGCGGTGGCCAATTTTCCCGGCGGCAGCAGCGACATCGCACGGGCGCTGGGCGACACCGCGCAGATTGCCGCTGCCGGTGCGCAGGAGGTCGACGTCGTCTTCCCCTACCGCGACTTCGCTGCTGCGCCCGCCCTGCTGGCCGCGGTGCGCCGCGAATGCGCAGGGCTGACGCTGAAGGTGATCCTGGAAACCGGCGAGATCGACGACGAACGGCGCATTCTTCAGGTTGCGCGCATCGCGCTGGACGCAGGGGCCGACTTCCTGAAGACCAGCACCGGCAAGCGGCCGGTGGCCGCCACGCCGGCGGCGGCCCGGTTGCTGCTTGAAGCCATTGCCGAAGACCCCGCGGCCAGCCACCGCGTGGGCTTCAAGCCCGCCGGCGGCATTCGCACAGTGGCCGATGCGGCGCTGTACATCCAGCTGACGGCTGATCAGCTGGGTGCGGCGGCCATCACGCCGGCGCGTTTTCGCATCGGCGCCAGCGGCCTGCTGGACGACATCGAAGCCGTGTTGTCCGGCTCTGGGTCCGGGTCCTGCGCTGGTGCCGGAGCGGCGGCCGGCAACGCTTATTA
>JBBRID010000458.1:0-3288 GCA_038221635.1 Burkholderiales bacterium | reverse complement strand
GACGGTGAGAAATGGACCGCTGCGGTCGATTCGCAGCCGACGCTCCCCAAGCCCGACAGGCTCCTAGTGGTATCGCGAGGATTTGCAACGCCGCCGTCGGGTCGAAGACGCGCTTTCGTGTTTCGAAATCTCTATGCCGGCGTACTAAGGCAACGCTGAACAAGTCCCTCGCGGCCCGCGCATCCTTGCTTTCGGCGGTCTGCGGCGTTGCAAATCCTCGCCATAGCTGGGGCTATGTCTGTGGTTTACGCCTTGCAGCCCATCCGAAATCAAGGCGCGCGCACCCGCGGGGACTTGTTCAGCGTCGCCCTAAGCGCCAAGCCCGGCGAACCAGCCGTAGCGCCAGCCCATCACGCCGATCGCTGTCAGCAGGATGCCCAGCAGCCACAAGGTGCGGGTGGTGTGATCGGGCGCATACGGATCCTTGAGTCTGCGCTCGGCGCCTTTCGGCAGTTTTGCCGTTCGAGTCAGCGATGCCCCAAGCGGCACGTTGATGCGCATGCGGCCGTTGATGGCCCAGCCACTGGCATCGAGAATTGGGCCGAGGCTGCGCTGACGCAGCTTGAGCCAGGCAATCAACATGCTGGGGCCGGAGATCGCCAGCACGATACCGAACAGCCCGACCGGAATCCACCATCCGAGATCGACGAATTTCGTGAAGACGCCGACCAGAACCGCACTGATGCTGCCGAGCGCGACACCCAGCGCTGCGACGGTGCCGACGTCGATTCGCCGCTGACCATCCTTGGCCGCATCGGCGGCGGGTTTCGCCGCAGCCTTGTCTGCGGTCGCAGCGCGATTGGCCAGGCTGCCGAGCGATCCGTGCGATTTCTGTTCGCTGGCCGCCGCCCGTTTGGCAACCTGCTCCTCGATCATGCGGACAAACTTCTTGTACGGCGAGAAAAACGCCTGGCGAATGCTCAACGGGTTTTCGATCACCCTGGTGATGGTGGCATCCCAGTCGTCGCCACTGCGGTCGTAGAAGACGCCATTGCGTCCGGGAAACAGGAAGTCGACATCACCGGCGGTGAACGCGGCCACGATCATCTTCTTCTTCACATCACGTTTGCACTCGCAATAGGCGAGGTAGGTCTTGGCGAGGCCGGCGAGCTTGGCATGTTTGGCAACGTCGTCGACCTCGATGGACAGTTGACAGCTGCGGGCATCGAGGTACAACACGCCAGCCTCGAAGATTGCGCCTTGGCGGCTGTAGAACTCGGAAAACGAGACGAAGTTGTTCAACAAGTGGACCAGATCACGCTGGAAGCGAAGCATTTTTTCCAGTGCGAGGATGCGCGGGTTGGCTGGCCCGGCTTCGACATCCCGCTCGATCAGGTGCTGGAGACGGGACTGTGCCGCCTCGTCGAGCAGCGCATCGAGCGCTTCGGCCGACAAGGGGTCGAGTTTGGTACTCGGTCGCTCGGTCAGCCAGGCGCTGCAGGGAGCCAGCCTGGCCTTCACGTTTTTCCAGTCGCCTTCGACCAATTCCTCGAGTGGCCGTCCGAGCAGCGGCTCGGCAGCCAAGCGGCGCAGCGCGTCGATCCGTTCAGCCCAGGCTGGATTGAGTCGTTCTCCCAGCGGCAAGGCACGCCCGGGAACAGCGGTGGCAAGCGGCATCTGCTCGATGCCGGCGGTGTGTCTGTCGAGCACCGATTCATGCAGCGCGCGATAGTCGTCGACCGACGGATTCAGCGGCGCCGCCGCATTCGGATCAAAAGCGGCGACACGACAGCGGACGAAATAATCGTCGATCTTTTCGCGAACAGCCAGATAGGCTTCCGAGGCGGCGCGCGACGAATCGTCAAGCGGCCTGAGCAACGGATCGGCGAGCGCCTTGGCGCGCCAGTCGTGCAAGGCCCGAGCCTGCGCAAAAAAGGTTTCCGCGTGGGCGGCGTCGACGCCGATTTTGCCGTTGCGATCGGCCACACCACCAACCGCATCGATGATCTGCTGGATCAGTTGAGCGGTCTGTGGATCGTCTGCTGCGGTTTCCGGTACCACACCGTCGCCGTTGTAGCCGCGCTTGGAGAGCAGATCCTGACGCTCGGTCAGGTCAGCGAGTGCAATCGTCTCTGATTCCGGTTTGCCGATCACTTCCAACAGCGAGCGTGCTTCTTCGGACAGCATGCGGCCTTCGTCGCTGTCGGTCCGGATCGCCGATATCGGGATGCTGTCGCCGCCCTTCATCAGCAGGTC
Organism: Burkholderiales bacterium; assembly: GCA_038221635.1. Taxonomy (GTDB): domain Bacteria; phylum Pseudomonadota; class Gammaproteobacteria; order Burkholderiales; family Burkholderiaceae_C; genus Ideonella_A. The sequence continues at coordinate 1,092 of JBBRID010000458.1, read as the reverse complement.
GGGGTCGACGAAATGTTCGCGGACCCAGCGACTCACCGCCACCAGTTCCGGTGGCCTGATCCGACCGTCGCGGTTGCTGTCGATCAGGTCGAGCGTGCGCGTATCGAATTCCAGACCACGCGTCGGGCAGGCCAGCGCGACCCACAGCTTCTGGTCCAGGTGCTCGAGATTGACGATGTCGGCACCGTTGCGAATGACGACTTGATCGATGCCGCCGGAGCGGATGAATTTCCAGCGGTGGTCGCTGCTGTCCATCGGGCTGGGTCTCCTGTCGATGAGGGTTTGGATAGAGACGTGAGTACGCCTGCGCAAAAGAAGCTGCAAATGGATTCGAATCCCGCCGATCGCTGTCGTTCAGGATGCGTCGGGTTGATTGCCGGGCGCGGCGCGCTGGAATGCATCGATCTGTGCGCAGGCGGCATCAACATCCGAAATCAGCGGCCAGCGCGACAAATCCACCTTGAACCGACGCGAACTTTCGACCTGCGGAATCAGGTACACATCGGCGATGGTTGGCGCGCTTGCGAAGCAGAATTCACCGCGCCGAAGATCGGCCGCGAGCATGGCCTCGATGGCATCGAAACCCGCACTGATCCAGGTTCCGCACCAACGGTTGATTGCCTCGTCGTCGGCGCTGAAATCATGCCGCAAAGCCTCGAGAACGCGGCGGTTGTTCAATGGATGAATGTCGCAGCCGACGATCGCCGCCAGTGCCCGCACGTGGGCGCGCTGGCGGGGATCGGCCGGCAGCAGGGGTGGCTCAGGATATTGCTCCTCCAGCCATTCGATGATGGCCGGCGACTGGATCAGGACCTGATCGTCGATTTCGAGTGCGGGCACCAGCGCCTGTGGATTGATCGCACGAAAGCCGGCCAGCAGATGGTGTTCCTTGCGCAGATCGATCGCGGCATAGTCGTACGGCACTCCCTTCAGATTCAACGCGATGCGCAAGCGATGCGAGGTTCCGCTGCGAAAAAAATTGTGCAGTTTCATCGTGATGTTTCCTGAGTGTGCCTGCCACCGGCCTGATGGATGCAGGAATGTCATGGCAATCTTATTTGTATACTGACCATCAGTGTAATGATATCGTCC
>JBBRID010000457.1:0-3297 GCA_038221635.1 Burkholderiales bacterium | reverse complement strand
GCCAGGCCGGTTGGGTCCGATCTTCCAGGGCCTGCGGCAAGACCTCGGGCGCCGGATGATGCAGGTGCTGCAGACTGCGCTGCAGAGTCGGCAGACCCCCGGGCAGCAGTTCGGCAGGAATGATCTCGGACAAATCCGCTCGTAGCAGCGCCGAGGCGATCGCCTTGCGCAGATAGGCCTGCGGCAGCGACGCAACGCTTGGGTACACCGGCGTCAACGCCTTTGCCAGCGGAGTTTCATCGGTGACAGCCCGGAAAGCCGGGTGCACCATCTCCAGACCGAAAAAACCGTTGCGCACTTCACCGCGAACACGCAGCCGTTGCCCGGCCGCCAGATTCTTGCGGTGGCTCGGATAAAAATGAATGAAGCGGAGCACCAACTCGCCGCTGGCATCTCGCAGCCGCGCCACCAACTGACGTCGGCCATGCGCCTGGATCTGGCAATCGTGGACCACCCCCTCCACTTGCGCCGTGTCGCCATCGCGAAGATCGGCGACGCGGCTCAGGCGGGTCTCGTCTTCGTAGCGCAGCGGAAGATGCAGCGCCAGATCGACATCGCGGGTCAGGCCCAGCTTTTCGAGCGCGCGCTGCGGTGCGGATTTGTCGCCGGCAGGCGGTTTGGAGGACAAGCTTTTCGCTGTGGCAGGCGATGGCGGCATGCGGCGATTCTGCCCGCCGCGCAAGGCCCGCGGGCTGTCCAGCGTCGACGGCGCCGCACAATCGCGCATTTCCTCCGGTTTAAGCTTACAAAATCAGGCATGCTCCAAATTCCTGAGCGATGTCGAATTGCCCCACCTTGCCACGGAGGGACTGCTTTTTGAGTGCACCGACGAAGACATCGACGCCGCAGCCGGGTTTTGGCATCGTGAGCCCGCCTTGGCGCTGGCTGCTGCTGGCGAGCGGTCTGGCGCTGGCGGCCGCCGTTCTGGCCTGGTTCGGGTTTGGCATCCACGCCGCAGTATCTGCGCTGGCAGCCTCGGCAATCGGCGCCTTCGGCGCAGTGCGCGCCAAACAGGCATCGCGCACCGCCCGCGCCCTGGCTCGCCGGGCCAACGAGATCGCGATCAACAAGCAGCATGAGCAACGCCTGCCTGGTGCGGGCCCCGACGAGATCGACCTGGTGACGCCGATCAACCTGCTACTCGACGACATCGAGTCGCTCGCCGAGGCGGTTGTCAATGCCCGACGCGAAGCCGATCAGCGCACGGCCGAAGATACCCGCACGCTGCTGAATGAGCGCGACAACGCCGAGGCCGCTTCGCTCGCCAAGACACGTTTTCTGGCCAACATGAGCCACGAGTTGCGCACGCCGCTGAATGGCGTGATCGGCGCAGCACAGTTGCTTCAGATCGGCGGCCAGGGCGCCGAAGAGCAGGCCCACTTGATCGACGCGATTCGCGGCAGCGGCACCAACCTGCTGGGCCTGATCGAGAACATCCTCGATCTGTCGCGCATCGAAACCGGTGCACTCGAACTGTCGAATGTCGATTTCAACCTGGTGGATTGTGTCGAAAGCGCAATCGCCACAACCGCTGTCGGCGCGCGCCTGAAACGCCTGAGCATGGCCTGCATCGTCGATCCGGTGCTGCCGGCGTGGCGCAACGGCGATTCGCCACGGCTGCGCCAGATCCTGCTGAACCTGCTCGGCAATTCAGTCAAATTCACGCAGCGCGGCGACATCGTGCTGACGGTCGACCGCGGTCACACGCCCGAATCGGTCGTATTCGGTGTTCGCGACACCGGTACCGGCATCGCGCCCGCGGCCTTGAAACATGTTTTCGAGCCGTTCCGTCAGGCCGACGACAGCGTCAACAGACGCCATGGCGGCAGCGGCCTGGGATTGACGATCACGCGCCAGCTGATCGAGGCGATGCAAGGCAGCATCAAGCTGAACAGCGAGCCGGGAGTGGGAACCTACTTCGAGGTTGAAATCGCGATTCCAATGGCGGTGATGCAGGTGCCGGAGCCTCCTGCGCTCAACCACGTGGTGTTGTTCTTCGAGCCGCACGAAGCCAGTGCACGCGCTGTCGACGCCCAGCTGAACCGGCTGGGCTGCCGCACCAAGCGCTGCCGATCGGCCGACGATCTGCGCGACTGGATGAGCCGGCAGGCCGACGATTCACCGCAGCCCTGGCTGCTGGTGGCGGCCGATGCGGAACAGACCTGGGATTTTCTCGAGGCTTCGATGAGCTTGATCGACCCTGAACGGGTGATTGGCATGACGCAGCTCGAGTCCTACGAGAGCGAGCTGGCGCGCGAGCGTTTCCATTTGTCGCGCAGCGTGGTCAAGCCGGTGCTTCGCGCCTCGCTGGTCAGCCGGCTTGGAGCCGTTGCGCGCGCCACGCCGAGCCCGCGCCAACTGCCGCCCGCTCCGAGCGGACCGGTCAGTAGTCCAGCCCCGCTCGGCGCCAAACACGTGCTTGTCGTCGAGGATGATCGACTGAACCAGACGATTGTCTGCAGCATGTTGCACAACGCCGGCTATCTGACGACGGCTGCCGAAGACGGCAAGCAAGCCCTGGAGATGATGTCGCGGCAAATTTTCGACCTGGTGTTGATGGACTGGCAGATGCCCGACATGGATGGCCTCGAAGTCACGCGCCGGATCCGCGCTGGTGAGGCAGGGCGTTATGGCCGGATCGTGCCAATCGTTGCGCTGACTGCCAATGCATTCGCCGAAGATCGCGCGGCCTGTCTGGATGCCGGCATGAACGACTTCCTGACCAAACCGGTGCTGGCCGCCAAGTTGAGCGAGACGGCACAACGCTGGACCGCATTGCCAGGTGGCGACGACGAGGCATTTGCCAGCAGCAGCTTTGCCGACCTCTACCAATCGGCAGCCGAGACCGGACGCTGAGCCGGCACAGTCGACGGAACGCGCCGCGACCGGCCGTGAAACAATCGCGGCCCCATGGCGCACCCCGATCGCACCCATTCACTTGCCGATTTCGATTTCGCCTTGCCGCCGGAGCTGATCGCGCAGCACCCGGCGCCGCAGCGAAGCGCATCGCGCCTGCTCGACGGTCGAAGCCTGCCGCCGATCGACCATGTCTTCCACGAACTGCCGAGCCTGCTTGACGACGGCGACTTGTTGATCTTCAACAACACCCGCGTCATCAAGGCGCGCCTGCTCGGGCACAAGGTCAGCGGCGGCGCCGCCGAGGTACTGGTCGAGCGCCTGCTGCCCGGGCCGCAGCATGAGATCTGGGCCCATGTGCGCGCCAGCAAATCACCCAAGCCTGGCAGTGCGCTGCGCTTCGTCGCAGCCGACGGCAGCGGATTCGAGGCTGAAGTGCTG
>JBBRID010000456.1:0-3301 GCA_038221635.1 Burkholderiales bacterium | reverse complement strand
GACGCGGCCGCGGTCGAGAAGCTCGCGCGCTTCGGCGTGGCGACGATCCACGAGGCGCTCGGCCGCATGGGGCTGATGAAGCCGTACATGCGGCCGATCTCTGCCGGCGCGCGGATGTGCGGCCCGGCGCTGACCGTGCTGCTGCAACCGGGTGACAACTGGATGATGCACGTTGCGGCCGAGCAGATTCAGCCCGGCGACGTGGTGGTGGCAGCCTGCACGACCGACAACAACGACGGCTTTTTCGGCGACCTGTTGGCCACCTCGTTCAAAGGCCGTGGCTGCAAGGGTTTGATCATCGACGGCGGTTGCCGCGATGTCGATGAATTGCAGCAAATGGGCTTCCCGGTATTCAGCCGCGCGATCCATGCCAAAGGCACGATCAAGGCAACCTTGGGGTCGGTCAACATCCCGGTGGTCTGCGCGGGCGTTGCTGTGAACCCCGGAGATGTGGTCGTTGCGGATACCGACGGTGTGGTCGTCGTGCCGGCGGCGCTGGCGCAGCAGGTTGCCGATGCGGCCGAGAAGCGCGAATCCTTCGAAGGCGAAAAACGCACCAAGTTCGCCGCCGGAACGCTCGGCCTCGACATGTACAACATGCGCGAGCCGCTCGAAAAGGCCGGCCTGAAATACATCGATTGATCGCAACCGATGTCTGATGAGCCACGTCAAACAAGCCAATGGCAGATCGGCCTGGTCGGCTATGGCGAGGTCGGACGAATCCTGGCCGAAGATCTGCGCCAGCAGGACATCCGCGTCTGCGCATTCGACCTCGAGCTGGCCGGCGATCCGGGTGCGGCGATGCGCGAGCACGCTGCCGAACACCGGGTCGAACTCAGCTCATCACACGCCAAACTGGCGGCCCGTTCCGACCTGATCATCAGCGCGGTGACCGCCAGCCAGGCGGTCGACGTTGCCCGTGACTGTGCACCGGCCATTCGGCCTGGCAGCTGGTTGCTCGACTTCAATTCCGCCTCGCCAGGCGCCAAGCAACGGGCCGCGGCGCTGATCGATGCTGCGGGTGGTCGCTATGTCGAAGGCGCGGTGATGACGTCGATCCCGCCGTACCGGATCAAGGTGCCGCTGCTGCTCGGCGGCGCCTACGCTGCCGAATTGGCGCCCCATCTGATGCAGCTCGGGTTCGATGCCAAGGTCACGAGCGACCGACTCGGCGTTGCATCGGCAACCAAGATGTGCCGCAGCGTGATGATCAAGGGCCTCGAGGCAATGATCATCGAAAGCTTCACCACGGCGCGCGCCTACGGTGTCGAGGATGCGGTGATCGCCTCGCTGCACGAGACCTTCCCCGCCATCGACTGGGAAGCGCAGGCCGCCTACTTCTTTCAACGCGTGATCGAACATGGCCGGCGGCGCAGCGAAGAGGTGCGCGAGGTGGCCGAGACGGTGCGCGAAGCGGGCCTCGAGCCGTGGTCGGCAGCCGGCACCGCGCAACGCCAGGCCTGGATGGCCGATCTCGCCGACGCCGGCCGGTTCGGCGCGCGCGGCACACCCGAATTCGCACGCAGCACCGATTGGCGAATCGAGGCCGACCGCATCCTGGCTCGGGCTGACCCCGATCAAACAACCGAGTGACACCGATGGAACCCTTCACCAAGACCCCCGGCTGGCTCGACTGGTTCGCCAATCCGTCGAAACCCGTCTTCAAGCTGCCGCCCGGCGCAGTCGATGCACATTGCCACGTCTTCGGCCCCGGCGCCGCATTTCCATTTGCGCCCGAGCGCAAGTACACGCCCTGCGATGCGTCGAAAGCGCAGCTATACGCGCTGCGTGACCACCTCGGACTTGCCCGCAACGTCGTCGTCCAGGCCACCTGCCACGGCGCCGACAACCGCGCGATGGTTGATACGCTGATTCATTCGATCGGCAAGGCGCGTGGTATCGCCACGGTCAAACGCGGCGTCACCGATCGAGAACTGCAAGACATGCACAACGCCGGCGTGCGCGGTGTGCGCTTCAATTTCGTCAAACGGCTGGTCGACTTCACGCCGAAAGACGAGTTGATGGAGATCGCCGCTCGCATCGCGCCGCTCGGCTGGCACGTGGTGATCTATTTCGAAGCCGTCGATTTGCCGGAGTTGTGGGATTTTTTCACATCGCTGCCAACCACCATCGTCGTCGACCACATGGGCCGTCCGGACGTCACCAAACCGGTCGACGGGCCGGAGTTCGCATTGTTCGTGAAATTCATGCGCGAATACCCGAACGTCTGGAGCAAGGTCAGCTGTCCGGAGCGGCTGAGCGTCAGCGGCCCGAAGGCACTGAATGGCGAACGCAATGCCTATCAGGACGTGGCGCCATTCGCACGGCGGATCGTCGAGCAGTTTCCCGATCGCGTGTTGTGGGGAACGGACTGGCCACACCCGAATCTGAAAGACCACATGCCCGATGATGGCCTGCTGGTCGATTTCATCCCCCACATCGCGCCGACAGCCGAGTTGCAGCAAAAGCTGCTGGTCGACAACCCGATGCGTCTTTACTGGCCCGAGGAGGTCTGAACATATGTCGCTGCAAAAGCCCTACCTGGACGTGCCCGGCACGACGATCTTCGACGCCGAACAGTCGCGCCTCGGCTATCACCTGAATCAGTTCTGCATGTCGCTGATGAAGGCCGACAACCGGGGCCGTTTCAAGGCCGATGAGCGTGTCTACCTGGACGAATGGCCGATGAGTGAGGCGCAGAAGCAGGCGGTGCTCGATCGCGACCTGAACCGCTGCATTTCGCTTGGCGGCAACATCTATTTCCTCGCCAAGATCGGCGCCACCGACGGCAAGAGCTTCCAGCAAATGGCCGGCAGCATGACCGGCATGACTGAAGACGAGTACCGCAACATGATGATCTCCGGTGGCCGCTCGGTCGAAGGCAATCGGGTGATCGGTGAAGATGGCGACGCCCAGGCACACCGCCAGCCCCAGGGCGCGGCCGGCAGCAACCGCAAGGAGTCCTGAGGAATGGCGCACATCACCGCATCGGTCTATACCTCTCACGTGCCGGCAATCGGCGCAGCGATCGACCTCGGCAAGACCGCGGAGCCGTACTGGCAGCCGCGGTTCAGGGGCTACGAGTTTTCCAGGCAGTGGATGAAGGACAACCCGCCGGACGTCATCTTCCTGGTCTTCAACGACCACGCGACGGCGTTCAGCCTCGACATGATCCCGACCTTCGCGATCGGCACCGCGGCTGAATTCCAGCCTGCTGACGAAGGATGGGGGCCTCGCCCGGTGCCTAGAGTCATTGGCCAGCCGGAGCTGGCGGCGCACATCGCGCAGTCGGTGATCCAGC
>JBBRID010000455.1:0-3308 GCA_038221635.1 Burkholderiales bacterium | reverse complement strand
CGACGCATGCAGGGGCCGCCGTCTTGAATACGATCTCGCCCAGCGCGATGGGATCCTTGTCGCCGACAGCGGGGGCAGCTCCGGGGGCTTGCACCGCCGCGACGACAGCTGCCACCTGGCCATAGGGCATGGCGCCCATAGTCCCGATAACGGCACCCGTCACCAGAATCGGCCGCGGCGGCCAGCCCTGGTTGTCGACCTTGCTCACCCAATCAAGAAACGACACCAGGTCGGCGATCTCGACGTCCGTCATGTCCTGCTTGGGCATCAGCCGCCGGTGGCGCTGCTCGTCGTAGAACTTCGACGGATCCTTCAGGTAGGCCTGAAGATACGCGGCGCCACGATGCTGTGCGATCTTGGTCAGGTCGGGCGCGTAGTAGGCGCCTTCGCCGAACAGTGTGTGACAGTTGATGCAGTTGTTCTTGTGCCAGACATCCTTGCCGTGGGTGACGGCGGGCGTGATGTTCTGGGCATTCGTGAGTTTGGGGAATTGCCGGTGGCTGTCGATCGTCAGCCCCAGAAACGCCACCGCAGCCACCACCGTCGAGCCGATCGCGAAGAGCCTGGCCTGTCGCTTGTTCATTTCGGGAGGCAGCGTCAGACGCTGATGCCGGTCCAGTAGGTGACGGCGATGTAGCCGGCGTAGACGATGCCTGCCAGCATCAGGGCGAGCACGACATGGCTGAAGACCTTGAAGCCTTGGTACGCAGTCATCGGCGAGGCATCACCGGATCGACCGGCGGAGAATGCGCAGGGCACGTTGCGTACATCGACCGATGCTGCTGAAGCCCGAGCCGTCCGTCTGTACGGCAACGTACACAAGCCGGCGCGTGGCAAGCTGAACCAAGGTGCTACCGTTCAAACGCTGCGCCTCACCATCATCTCTTTGATCTTGCCGATGGCCAATGCCGGGTTCAGCCCCTTGGGGCAGACATCGGCGCAATTCAGGATGGTTCGGCAGCGGAACAGACGGTACGGGTCCTGCAGGTCATCCAGCCGCTCGCCACTTGCCTGATCGCGACTGTCGACCAAAAAGCGGTAAGCCTGCAACAGCCCCGCCGGGCCAACGTATTTGTCGGGGTTCCACCAGAAGCTCGGGCAGGCGCTGGAGCAGCAGGCGCACAGGATGCACTCGTACAGGCCGTTGAGTTCATCGCGGGCCTCGGGCGACTGCAGCCGCTCGCGATCTGGCGGTGGATCGTCGTTGACGAGCCAGGGTTTGATCGAGTGGTATTGCTTGAAGAAGCCGGTCAGATCGACGAACAGATCGCGGATCACCGGCAGTCCTGGCAGCGGCTTCAACACCACCGTGTTCGGCAGTGAGCGCATATTGGTGACGCACGCCAGCCCATTCTTGCCGTTGATGTTCATGGCGTCCGAACCGCAGACGCCCTCGCGACAGGAGCGTCGAAAGCTAAGGCTCGGGTCGACCGCTTTCAGGCGCGTCAGCACGTCCAGCAGCATGCGGTCGCCAGGGTCGACCTCCAGTTCGATCACCTGCATGCGCGGTTTGGCATCGGCGTCCGGGTCGTAACGGTAGATATGGAAGGTGCGCATGGCGGCGATCAGGGCAGCAGCGGGCGGGGATATCGGTCTGCGCGATCGACCAGGCTGAGCATCTCATCGGCTGCCCGAAGCGTGACTGCGTGTGGGGTGTAACCGGTTCGCGGTGAGATGTAGGTCGCCATCCCTCGCGCCAGCGCCAGTTGCCGTCCCGGCGCCTCCGCCAGCAGCGCGATGACCAGGTTTTCCAGCGCAATGACCCGGATCCGGAGTTGCACCAACTCCGCATTCGTCAAAGGAGGCTCACCGTCCACTTGTTCGGATCGCGAGGACTCCAGTCTCGAAGCTGGCTCGGGTTCGAGGCTTTGTGCCTTCGTAGTCATGGTCTGGTCACGTTCAACAAGGGGTCCGTCTGGCTTCGACTCAATGCCGAAAGTTGGCAACTTGAACATACTTGAATGTCAGCTCGAAGCCTGCACGCAACAGGCAGGGGGCGTCTGTGCGGCAGCGCACCCAGCGGTCGCAACGGACTGGCAAAAGCCTGCGCTGTCGGCTGCGCGCGGATTCCCCCAGTTTCCAGCTATCCTGCGCACAGCCATCCATGCGCCGATGCGTTTGACATGTGGCGCCCAGGCTTTCGAAAGGACGAAGGTGCGAGCCTTCACCGAGGTGACAACTCGTCGTCGCCGAGCAAGGGGCCGACGCTGTAGGCATCGACATATTGCGATTCGGCGGCGTCCTCGGCTTCGCTGCCCCAGCGCACCGCCAGGCCGAGTACCGAAAACGGGTCGCGGGATGCGTGGCATTCAGGAGCGCGTGGACATCGGAGTTGCCGAGAGTGGCGTGGCCTCTCGCTGGAACCTGGAGGATGGTCAGTGGCGTTCGAAGCCGGCCTCGGCCAGGGTTCGCACCACGGCATCGGCCATCACACGGTAACCCGCGTCGTTCGGATGCAACTGGTCGCGGGTCAGATCGGTGCGAATCCGGTCCGGCCTCGCGGGGTCGCGAAGCGCGGCGTCGAAATCGACCACCGCATCGAATACGCCCGATTCGCGGATCCACTGGTTCAGCTGCTGCCGGGCTGCTTCGACTTCAGGTCGACCATAAACCCCACCTTGCGCCGGCGTCAATGTCGCACCGACCACCTTCAGAGCACGGGCATGGGCGCGTTCGACGAGCCGCGTCTGTGCGGCGATCAGCGCCTGCACGGTCGGTGCCATCTGTGCGGCCTGCGCCTGCCCGGCCAGATCATTGATGCCGATCAGCACAGTCACGCCCCGAACACCCTTCAGATCGAGTACGTCGCGATCGAAGCGCTGCAGCCCGCTCGGCCCGACTTCGCCGGATAGCAGCCGCCCGCCGCTGACACCTGCGTTCAGCATGCCCACCGGTGGGCTGGCTTTCGCGGCGCGCCAACTCGCCGTGACGCGTGCCGGCCAACTGGCATCCTGATCGAGCGAATGCCCGTTGCCGTCGGTGATCGAGTCGCCGAATGCCACCCACACGCCGGCGTCCAGGCTGGCTTCGACGGCCACGCCGGCCAGGAAATAGATGCTGCGGTCGTAGTGGACAACCGGAAAATCGGTGGCGGAAACATGATCTCCTGGCGTCGAGCGATAGCTGCTGCGGCTGCCAACCAGGTGCCAGCTCGCTCGCGGCGTTGCCTCACGCAGAAAAATGCTGACCGCAAGATCAGCGCGCGGGGACTGTGGCAATTCGACCGGATCGCTCCAGGCTGAAGCACCCGGCGCGACTTGTACCTTCGCCAAGCCTTCGAACAGCACCGCGCGGTCGGTGGCGCTGCG
>JBBRID010000454.1:0-3311 GCA_038221635.1 Burkholderiales bacterium | reverse complement strand
AGCCCGTCAAGGCGCGTCCGTACCGCCGCAGATACGGCAGGTGCGGACCGAACTCCGCCTTCAGTCCCGTTGATGTCATGGTCCCTCCACAGCCCGAAGCGTTGCAAACTATCATGCCATAGAAAAGTTCCACATAGCCGGAACTTATTGCGACCAACTATGTTAGATTGTTCGCCGGTCGGCCTGTACATCGATTTGCGTTAGCGAGCATATGACATTTGAGAGCAAGGACGACCGGATGAGCAAAAGCCCGTGGTCGAGCGGCAACCAGCCTGCAAAGCGCAGCCAAGTTCCGTCGGCAAATCGAGGCGCCGATGCCATCACAACCAGTCTCCAGGCGCTGTTCGCACCCTTGGCCGCCGAGCCGATTCCGGATGATTTCATGGCCTTGCTCGACAAGATCGATGCCAAATCGCGTGATACTGGTGCCGAGACCCCCGATGGCCAGCAGAGCACCGGGGCTGCCAAATGACCGAACCCCTGTCGGATGCGCAGTTCCGGACGGAGCTTGCCGATTCGATTCCGCGCCTGCGGTCGTTTGCACGCGGTCTGTGCGGCAACCGTGACCTTGCCGATGATCTGGCACAGGAAGCGCTGGTCAAGGCCTGGGCCGCCCGCGCCTCCTATCAAGCCGGCGGCAATTTCCGGGCCTGGTTGTTCACCATCCTGCGCAACAGTTTCTATTCGATAAGCCGGCGCGCGTCGCGTTTCACGGCGTGGGACCCCAATTTGGCAGCGCACACCCTGGTGACGCCAGCCGACGCCGGCACCAGCATCCATTTCGCCGATCTCGAGCGCGGGCTGGGGCTGCTCCCCGTCCGGCAACGCGAAGCCTTGCTGCTGGTGACCGCACAGGGCCTTTCCTACGAAGAAGCAGCCGCAGTGATGGATTGCGCCCTTGGCACCGCCAAGAGCCGGGTCGCACGAGCGCGCGTCGCGCTGGTCGAGTTCCTCGAGGGCCGCGAACCGGCTGCGGCGCCTGCCAAGGGCGCCGAACAGCCTTCCGCCGGACGCGTGCCGCCGCCGCTGTGACCAACGATCCGCTGGAGTCCGCCATCGCGCAACACCCGCCGGCGGAAACGGCGATCGCAGCCGATACGGCGAACGATTCCACAAGCGATGCGACCGGCGCCGTGCCGGGGGCGCGGGCATCGGTGCGGCAAAGCCTTCTCAAACTTCTGGCGCTGGCGCTGGTGCCGCTGGTGGTGCTCGGCGTGGCGCGCAGCACGATGCAGATCGTCCGCAACCAGGCCGTCGTCGAGGCCCGGCTGTCCGAAGGCGCCCTGGAAACGGCGTTTGCCCAAGCGGAAATCATCCGCACGGCGCGCGTCGTGCTGCGGCTGCTGGCGGACCAGGCGGATGTCCGCGGCGCCGGCCCGGCGTGCGATCTGCAACTGGCCAAGGTCAAACGCAGTTTTGCAGCGTTCAGCAATCTGTCCCGGCTCGGCGCCGATGCCGAATTCGCCTGCTCGTCGGCACCGGCCGGCCCATTGGCATCGTCGCCCGTTCCGGCGTGGTGGCCCCGCGTGTCCCGCGAAGCCGATTTCTTCGTGACCGGGCCGGTCTGGGGTGAGCTTTCCGAACGCCAGGTCCTGATTGCCGTCCAGCCCATTCGGACAGCCGATGGCCGCCCCGACGGTGCCATCACGGCAAGCATCGACCTCGGCTGGATGCAGCGCAGCCTCGAAAGCCGCGGCCTGGCCGGTGATGCCGTGGCGCTGGTGCTCGACAGCAGTGGGCGGACGCTGCTCGGCAGCCGGCGCGTCGATTTCGCCTCGCTCGATGTCGCCATGGGTCCGGGGCGGGTCGCCGACAGAAGCGATTCAAGCGGTCGCCGCTGGACCTATGCCGTTGCACCGCTTGTCGGCACCAGCGACGGCAAGCAGACGCTGTATCTCGCCTATGCGATGCCCGAAGCGCAACTGTTCAGCGCGGCCTGGTGGCAGGCGGGGATCAGCCTGGCGCAACCGTTGATCGCCGTGCTGCTCGCGTCCATCGTGATCTGGTACGGCACCAACCGGCTGGTGCTGCGCTGGCTGCGCGCGTTGCGGCAGATGGCGCTTGCCTTTACCGCCGGGGATTACCGCGCCCCGGCTGCCGAATTCGACAAGGCGCCGGCCGAGTTTCGCGACGTCGCGGCGGCCTTTTACCGGATGGGCCAGGCCGTCGAGCGACGCGATGGCAAGTTGCGCACCGCGCTCGACCAGCAGAACCAGTTGGTGAAGGAAATTCACCACCGGGTGAAGAATAATCTTCAGATCGTCATGAGCCTGATCAGCCTTCAGGCGGATCGCATCGAAACCGGCGCAGGCCGTGCTGCGCTCGACCAGACCCGGCTTCGCATCAGCGCTCTCGCGCTTGTCCACCGCCTGCTTTACGAAACCGGCGAACAATCGAAAATGTCGGCGGCAGAGTTGCTGCGCGGGGTAAGCTCGCTGGTGGTGCAGAGCTTCCGCAATCGGCCGAATGTGACGCTGCGGGCGCAATTCGGCGACGATGAACTGGCGCTCGACACGGCCATTCCGCTGTCGCTGTGGCTCGTCGACGCGATGTCCAACGCCTGGACGCACGCCTTTCCGGACGGCCGCCGCGGCCAGGTCGATGTCTCGCTGGTGCGCGACGGCACCGATGGCATTCTGGAAGTCGCCGACAATGGCATCGGCTTCGCGGTCGGTGCCAGCCCCACATCGACGGGGCGGGGACTCAAGATTCTCAACGGGATCGGGCGCCAGGTCGGTGGGCGTACCGAAGTGACCAGCACCGCTGGGCAAGGCACGATTGTCCGGCTGCGCTATCCATCGGGCAAGGCGGCACGATCGGCAGTGGCCTGACGTCGCAACCCGCCACGCTTCGGCCGTTAGGCCGGAACCCCTGCCACGGCTGCACGTTTTGATGTCGCAACAACAAGACAGGAGCGCCCCGTGACAAACACCGCCGATATGGAAGCCAAATTCTGGGCTGCCCTCAAGTCCGATCGCACGATGATGCTTGGGATCGATGGTGCACAGGATGGCCAGGTGCGGCCCATGACGGCGCAATTCGAAGACGACCGTTCGCCGATCTGGTTTTTTTGCGCATCGGACAACTCGCTGGTTTCGCTGCTTGGTTCAGCCCATCGTGCCATCGCGACCTTCGCCGCCAAGGACCATGAGGTCTTTGCCTCCGTTCATGGCCGGCTGAGCCTCGATACCGATCCGGCGACGATCGACCGGCTGTGGAATCCGCATGTTGCCGCCTGGTTCGAAAATGGCCGCAACGACCCCAAGCTTCGCCTACTGCGGCTCGATGCCGAAAGCGCCGAAATCTGGCTC
>JBBRID010000453.1:0-3330 GCA_038221635.1 Burkholderiales bacterium | reverse complement strand
CCGCGATGGCGGTTCCCGGGTCGTTGACCGCGGGCGACAAGGCGCGCTGCGCCACTTCGCTGAGCACGATCAGTCCGAAACGAGGATCCTGATTGAAGGAACGCGAGTGACCGAGGACGAAGGCATTGAGGACGCGCTTCTCGTCGATATCCTGCGTCGTATCGACCAACAACAGCGCGGTGCCCGGATCGACCAGCATGCCCGGCCGAACGCGAATGTGGATCCTTCCGTCGAGTTCGACCGCGATACGCTGCAAGGCCTGGATGTCGATGTGCCGCACATAGGCGACGCAGTTGCAGGTAACCGCAATGCCGGGTGCAATTTGGGGCGGCGCAAGGGTCGCCCCCATCGACGGGCGGTCACGATAGACCTGCATGGCAGCGGCAGTCGCCGCCTCGATCTTGTCGATCGTATTTCCCATGCGGCCGAGCGCCGACATCGTCTTGACCCATCGGATCAGCGTGTAGATCAAGTAAAAGATCACGGCCAGCGTGCTGCCGAAAAGAATCAACCGCCCGGCAGCCCCGTAGTAGCTGACGCCGAGCGCAGACTTGGCGATGATCGAATAGATAAAAGCAGAAAGGAAACTGGCGATCGCGGTATGGGCGTTTTCGTCGCCGACGACCAGTGCCGACGCGCGGGGCGACGCACCGGTGGCCGCCGTGGCAAAGGCCGACACCATGATCGACAAGGAGAAGGTCGTCACCGCCAGCATGCTCGAGGCGATGACGGTCAACAGCCCATCGAGCGTCTCGCGGTCGATCTTCGGTACCGCATCGGGTACCTCGAACTGGTTGCCGAGCGCCGCCAGCAACGCAAAAAAGACCGCCAGCAGGCTGCCGATCGCCGGCTTCACCCACAGCTGGTTCTCGCTATCCCTCAACCAGAGAAAGAATCGGTACATCCGCTTCGGTTTCGTCGATAAAGATAACAGCCAGTCAGTCGACGAGCATCCAGCGGACCCGGATCTGACGGATGTGGTGTTCAGCGCTCATACGCCAAGGAAACTCGCCAGTTCCGCGCTGGCAACCACGTCTGCCGAGCGGCCGTGCAATACGACCTGTCCCTTTTGAAGCACCAGCGCTTGATCGGAGCGTGCCAGAACCTTGCGATAGTCGCGATCGACGATCAGCGTGGCAATGCCGCTGGCGCGAATGTCGCCGACCACGCGCCAGATCTCCGCAACGATCAACGGCGCCAGACCTTCGGTGGCTTCGTCCAGGATGATCAACTCGGGTTGCGTCATCAGTGCACGTCCGATCGCCAGCATCTGCTGCTCGCCGCCGGACAACTGGTTGCCCTGGTTCCCCATGCGCTCGGCCAGGCGTGGAAAGATCTGCAGCACGCGTTCGAGGCTCCAGTCGTTGCCGCCTTCGCGGCCACGGCGCGCGGCCATCACGAGGTTCTCGCGCACGCTCAGGTTCGGGAAGACTCCGCGACCTTCAGGCACATAGGCCACGCCCAGGCGCGCCACCTGGTGCGGCTTGAAATGAGAGGCGTCCTGGCCGAACAGGTGGATACGGCCTTCGCGCTGCGTTACGTGCCCGAGCAGCGTGCGGATCAACGTGCTCTTGCCCATGCCGTTGCGGCCGAGCAGGCCGACGGTCTGGCCGCGAGCGATCTGCAGGTCGATGCCGTGCAGCACGTGGCTCGAGCCATACCAGGCGTGGATATCGTTCGCTTCGACGATCAGATCGCTTGTCATTGATGCACCCTCGCGCTGCGCGCGTTCCCACCGGGCGGGGTACAGCGTCCCCTTCGGAGCGGCCGGGCGGGGACGCTCATTCGTCGCCTCCGAGGTACGCGGCCTGCACTTCGGCGCTGGCGCGCACCGCCTCCGGTGAATCACAGGCGATGACTGCGCCATTGACCATCACCGTGATGCGGTCGGCAACCCGAAACACGGCATCCATGTCGTGCTCGACGAGCAGGATCGCGTGGCCGGTCTTCAACTCGTCGAGCAGCGCCAGCATGCGGTCGGTTTCCTCGGCGCCCATGCCGGCCAGCGGCTCGTCGAGCAACAGCACCTGCGGATCGGTGGCCAGACACATCGCGATTTCGAGTTGCCGCTTCTGGCCATGCGACAGCAGGCCCGCGCTGCGTTCCAGCACATCGCCCAGCCCAGCGCGCCTGGCCGCTGAGTGGGCGACTTCGGTGCTCGCCTCACAGCGCGCCGCGCTGCGCCACCAATCCCAGGGTTTCTGCAGCTTGGCCTGGGCCGCGAGGCGGCAGTTCTCGAAAACGCTGAAGGTCGGATAAATGGTATTGCGCTGGTAGCTGCGGCCGAGGCCGGCACGGGCGCGGCGCGGCTGCGTCCAATCGGTGACGTCATGGCCGAGCAATTCGACCCGGCCCGCTGACGGCGCAATCTCGCCGGACAGAATGTTGACCAGCGTCGACTTGCCGGCGCCGTTGGTGCCGATCACCGCATGCAGCTCGCCACGTTCGAGATCGATCGAGACCGTGTCGACGGCGACCAGGCCGCCCCAGCGTCGCGTGATATCGCGCCCGCGCAGCAGCATCTCAGCGCCGGCCATCAGGTGTCACCTCGCCCACCTGAACCGGACTCGCCGCGGCCCTGCAGCCGCTCGCGAATCTGCCCGGGCACACCGATAAGACCACGCGGCAGCAGCGCGACGCTGACGATGATGGTCAGCCCCAGGCCCATGTGCCAGTGCCTTGCGAAATCGCCGAAGATCGCCTCGGACTTGAAGAATTCCTGCAGCAGTGCGAATGCGAAGGCTCCGACCAGCGCACCGCGCAAATGGCCCAGACCACCCAAAATGATCATGATCAACACCGAGCCCGACAGGTGCCAGCCGAGCATTTCCGGGTTGACGTAGCCGTCCTTGATCGCGAACAGGAATCCCGCCATACCAGCGATCGCGCCCGAGATCACGAACGCGGCGAGCTTGTACGGGTAGGTCGAGAATCCGGTCGCGCGCATGCGCTGTTCATTGACGCGGATGCCGGCCAGCGCGCGGCCGAAGCGCGACCGCAGCAGCTGGCCGAGAAACGCGAAGGCGAGCAGCAGGCAGGTCAGCGTCAGGAAGTACAGCGGCAAAGCGCCGGAGAACTCGACCCAGCTGCCAAGCGCCGGCGAGGAGTAGAGGTAGATGCCGTCGGTGCCGCCGCCGAACGGTGTGTCGTGAATCACGAAATACGCCATCTGCGCAAAGGCCAGTGTCACCATGATGAAGTACACGCCCTTGGTGCGCAGCGACAGCGAGCCGACGAACAGCGCGTAAAGCGCCGCAGATGCCATGCACGCCGGGAGCAGCCAGAACACCGACGCGGAGCCGTTTTGCGGCGACAGCATCACCGCCGCAT
>JBBRID010000452.1:0-3332 GCA_038221635.1 Burkholderiales bacterium | reverse complement strand
GGCGCGCACCGGCCTGCCCTACGCGAGCGAGCCGAATTCCAGCGACGAATGGCTGCGGCTGCGGCATGAAAAGGCCATGGATGCGAAGGCCGTCGTGCGGCTGGCCGAAGCCGCGCACGCGCGCTACGGCTTCAACGACTTCAAGCTGAAGGGCGGCGCGTTGCGCGCCGAGGAAGAGATCGAGGCGATCCGCGCCCTGCACGAGCGCTTCCCGCACGCCCGCGTCACCCTCGATCCGAACGGCGCCTGGCGGCTCGAGGATGCGATCCGCCTGATGCGCGACCTGCGCGGCGTCGTCTCCTACGCCGAGGATCCGTGCGGCGCCGAAGACGGCTTTTCCGGCCGCGAGGTGATGGCCGAATTCCGGCGCGCGACCGGCCTGCCGACGGCCACCAACATGATCGCCACCGACTGGCGCCAGCTGAGCCACGCACTGGCGCTGCAAAGCGTCGACATCCCGCTGGCCGATCCGCATTTCTGGACCATGGCCGGTTCGGTGCGTGTGGCGCAGACCTGTCGCGACTGGGGCCTGACCTGGGGTTCACACTCGAACAACCATTTCGACATCTCGCTGGCGATGTTCACCCACGTCGGCGCCGCCGCGCCTGGCAAGGTGACGGCCATCGACACCCACTGGATCTGGCAGGACGGGCAGCGCCTCACGAAGGAGCCGCTGCAGATCGTCGGTGGCCATGTGCAGGTTCCGAAAAGGCCTGGCCTGGGGGTCGAACTCGACATGGATCAAGTCGAGAAGGCGCATCAGCTTTACCAGCAGCACGGCCTCGGTTCTCGCGACGACGCAATGGCCATGCAATACCTGATGCCCGGCTGGACCTTCGATCCGAAACGCCCTGCGCTGGATCGCTGATCGGAACCCGACACACGGGTGTCTACGGGGACCCGAATCCAGGCTTGACTACTAAACTGCCGGCTCATGTCGGGCCGTCAGGGGACACGCAAGGTGAGCACCGAAAACCGCTTCAACAGCTTCGGCGACTTCTATCCGTTCTACCTGAGCGAACACGCCAATCGCGTGTCGCGGCGCTTGCATTTCACCGGATCGAGCATCGCGATCCTGCTGGTGATTGCGGCCATCGTGACGCAGACCTGGTGGCTGATCGCGGTGGCTGTCGTTCAAGGTTATGCGTTCGCCTGGGTCGGCCACTTCTTCTTCGAACACAACCGGCCGGCAACCTTCAAGTATCCCGGCTACAGCTTCATCGGCGACTGGCGCATGTGGTGGGACATGATCCGCGGCAAGATCGCGTTCTGAGGGTGGCGGCTTTGCAGGAGGCATCACGATGAGCAAGCTCAAGGGCAAGGTTGCCTGGATCACCGGTGCAGGCAGCGGCATCGGACTCGGCGCCGCGCAGGCATTGGCGGCGGCCGGCGCCACCGTCGTGATGTCGGGCCGGCGTGCCGAGGTGTTGCGGCGCGAGGCTGAGGCGATCTGCGCCGCCGGCGGGCGCGCCGAAGTCGAGGTGCTCGATGTTTCTGATGCCGCTGCTGTCAAACAGGTTGCCGATGCCGTGCTGGCCCGTCATCAACGCGTCGACATCCTGCTGAACAGCGCCGGCCTCAACAACCCGGCGCGAAGCTGGCAGAACCAGAGCGTCGAAGGCTGGCGCGAGGTGGTCGGCATCAACCTCGACGGCTCGTTTTACACCATCCATGCTGTCCTCCCTTCGATGCGCGAACGGCGCGACGGCCTGATCATCAACGTCTCGTCGTGGGCCGGCGTTTTCCATCCGAAGCTGACCGGGGCCGCCTACAACGGTAGCAAACATGCCGTCACCGCGATGACCGAGACGATCAACATGGAAGAAGGCATCAATGGCATTCGCGCCTGTGCAATTTGCCCGGCCGAGGTAGCGACGCCGATTCTCGATCGCCGACCGGTCCCGCCGAGCGCCGATGCACGCGCGCGCATGCTGCAGCCCGATGATCTTGGGCAGGCAATCCGCTTCGTTGCCGAGATGCCGCCACATGCCTGCATCAACCAGCTGATCATCAGCCCGACCTGGAACCGGATGTACATCGACGACCTGTAGCGATTGCAGGTTTGACGCGCGGCTGTCACACCAGTTTCATGCAGCCGTCACGCGGCCGTCAAATTGCCGCCCCAGCATTCGGGGCATGCACACAGACCAAATCCCAAGCTCCGCCGATGTCGCGGCGATCGAATCCAATCTCGGCCGTCATGGTCAGAGCGCCCGGCCCGCGCCGCTCGAAGTTCTGTGGGCCCGTCACGCCGATGACGTGGTGCAGGCGCAGCGGCTGCGCTACAAGGTTTTTGCCGACGAGATGGGCGCCAATCTTTCGCCGCTGGAAGGGTCACCCGACGGACTCGACATCGATCGCTTCGATGCGGCCTGTGAACACCTGATCGTGCGCACCGCGCAGACCGATGATGCGCCGTCGCAGGTTGTCGGTACCTACCGCGTGCTGACGCCAGCCGCAGCGAAACTGACCGGTGGTCTGTATACCGAGTCCGAATTCGATCTCGACCGATTGGCGCCACTGCGGCCGCGGATGGCGGAGCTGGGCCGCTCGTGCACCGCTGAAGGCTGGCGTCATGGCGGCGTCATCTTGCTGTTGTGGGCCTCGCTCGGTGAGTTCATGCAACGCAACGGACTCGACATGATGATCGGCTGCGCGAGCGTGCCGATGCACGACGGTGGCCACATGGCTGCCAGCCTGTGGAACACGCTGCGCCAGAAATACCTGGCTGCGCCGGATCGGCTGGTGCAGGCCCGGCTGCCGTTGCCGGTCGATGATCTGAATGGTGATCTGGAAGTCGAGCCGCCGCCGCTGATCAAGGGATATCTGCGGTGTGGCGCACGCGTACTTGGCGCGCCGGCCTGGGACCCGGATTTCGGCGTGGCCGACCTGCCGCTGATGATCGACCTGAACGAGCTGCCGCCGATTTATCGCAAACGTTTTATGGGCCACTGAGTTTGCGCCACCAGACACGCAGTCGATCGGCCGTGCGCGAGCGCGCCAAGGCAATTGATTCAACCACCCCGTACACCAGCACCGCAGCGAGCACCGGCAGCGTGGGGACCGAATGGCGAACGTTCTTCAACATGATTCGTACTCCGTCGGGTTCGAGAATCTTGCCGGCCAGTCTGAACGGCGTCTGTGACCGTCCGATGTCAAACGGCCGTGATGGGGCTGTGGTTTCATCCGGCTGGAGTTGATGCCGACAGCGACCGCAGGCCTGCCCGAAATCGATGAACTGGCGAGCCTCATCGCGGGTGCAGGAGCCAAGGTTTCGCATCGACGTCTGTGCCAGGTCAGCACCGGCGGGCAGACGTTCGATGTCGATGCCA
>JBBRID010000451.1:0-3359 GCA_038221635.1 Burkholderiales bacterium | reverse complement strand
TCTCGACGTTGGTCAGCCCCATCTCGACGCGCACGCGCTTCAGCGCCTCGCACTCCATCGCGAAGGCCTCGCCGAACTCCTCGCTGACATAACGCGACGCGCCGCGGAAACCGAGCATCGGGTTCTCTTCCTCGGGCTCGTAGCGCGAACCGCCGATCAGCTTGCGGTATTCGTTGCTCTTGAAATCGGACAGGCGCACGATCACCGGCTTCGGCCAGAACGCCGCGGCAATCGTCGCGATCCCTTCCACCAGCTTGTCGACGTAGAAGGCACGCGGCGAGGCATGCCCGCGTGCCACCGACTCGACCGCCTTCTTCAGGTCGAGATCGATGTTCGGATAGTCGAGGATGGCTTTCGGATGCACACCGATGTTGTTGTTGATGATGAACTCGAGTCGCGCCAGGCCAACTCCTGAATTCGGCATCTGGGCAAACTCGAAGGCGAGCTGCGGATTGCCGATGTTCATCATGATCTTGACCGGGCAATCGGGCAGCTCGACCTGTTGCACATCACTGATCTCGGTCTCGAGCAGGCCGTCGTAGACGTAGCCGGTGTCGCCCTCGGAGCAGACAACCGTGACCAGCGCGCCGTCCTTCAGCGTCTCGGTCGCATCCCCGCAGCCGACCACCGCCGGCACGCCCAGTTCGCGGGCGATGATTGCCGCGTGGCAGGTTCTTCCGCCGCGATTGGTGACGATCGCGCTGGCGCGTTTCATCACCGGCTCCCAGTTCGGATCGGTCATGTCGGTGACCAGCACGTCCCCGGCTTGCACCTGATCCATGTCGGCCGTGCTGTGCACGATGCGCACCGGGCCAGTGCCGATCTTCTGGCCAATTGCGCGACCTTCGGCGAGCACCGTGCCGCTGGACTTGAGCTTGTAGCGCTGCTCGACCTTGTCTCCTTGCTGGCTCTTCACGGTTTCGGGCCGCGCCTGCAGGATGTAGAGCTTGCCGTCGACGCCGTCCTTGCCCCATTCGATATCCATCGGCCGGGCATAGTGCTCCTCGATGGTCAGTGCGTATCGCGCCAGTTCGGCGACGTCTTCATCCGACAGAGAGAACCGGTTGCGCTGCTCCGGCGCGTTGTCGATCGTCTTCACCAGACGCCCGTGCTGCGCCTTCTCCTGCGCGGTCGAGAATGTCATCTTGATCAATTTGGAGCCAAGGTTGCGCCGGATGATTGCCAACTTGCCGGCTCTGAGCGCCGGCTTGTGAACGTAGAACTCATCCGGGTTGACGGCTCCCTGAACAACCGTTTCGCCCAGGCCGTAGCTCGAGGTGATGAAGACGACATCCGGGAAGCCGCTCTCGGTGTCGATGGTGAACATCACACCGGCGGCTGCGAGGTCGGATCGCACCATGCGTTGCACACCGGCCGACAACGCCACCTCGGCATGGGTGAAGCCCTTGTGCACGCGGTAGCTGATCGCCCGATCGTTGTAGAGGCTGGCGAACACCTCCTTCATCTTGCTCATCACCTCGTCAAGGCCGACGACGTTGAGGAAGGTTTCCTGCTGGCCAGCGAAACTGGCGTCCGGAAGGTCTTCCGCAGTGGCCGACGAACGCACTGCGAACGAAGCGTCCGGGCTGCTGGCGCTCAGGGTGTGGAACGCATCCTTGATGGCAGCCTCGAGGTCGGCCGGAAACGGCGTCGCTTCGATCCAGCCACGAATCTCAGCGCCAGCCTCGGCCAGCGCGCGCACATCGTCGATATTCAGCGATGCCAGGCGCTGGGCAATGCGCTCAGCCAAGCCTTGGTGCGAGAGAAACTGGCGAAACGCATGCGCCGTCGTCGCGAAGCCACCCGGCACCCGAACGCCGGACGCCGCAAGCTGGCTGATCATTTCACCAAGCGATGCATTCTTGCCGCCGACCGAGTCGACGTCGGTCATCCTCAACTGTTCAAACGGTACGACCAGGGCGGTCGCCAGGTGGCTGGTTGACATGGGAAAGCTCCGTGATGTTGCGAAATTGGTGGATTTCGTCGCCTGTCGGCCGATCCCGAGCCACGCTCCAGAGACCTTGCCGAGCATGCCAGCGACAACCTGTGAAGGTTGTCAAAGCTGGTGCGGAGGGCATGCATGATGGCGGACGAATCGGGGCCCTGCCGGGCCCCGTTGAAGTTCGATCATTCGATTCTACGGCGCCGCCCGGTCGCCCAACTGCCGGCGTCGCCTCTATCATGGTGGGGCCGCAAGACGCCGTCCGGCGTCACGACACCCATTGGCGCCATCGCATCATGCCCAACCAGACCGTCTTCTTCGTTTCGGATGGCACCGGGATCACTGCCGAAACCTTCGGCAATTCGATTCTCAATCAGTTCGCGATCAATCCCAGACACGTGCGGCGGCCGTTTGTCGACACCGTAGACAAAGCCCATCAAGTGGTGCGCGAGATCAATCACCTGGCCGAAATCGAAGGCCAGCGGCCGATCGTCTTCGTGACCCTGATCGATCGAGAGGTGCTCGAGATCGTCAAGAATTTGTCCAAAGGTCTGGTGCTCGACCTGTTCAGCACCTTCATCGCGCCACTCGAATCCGAGTTCGGCATGACATCGAACCATCGGGTCGGACGCTTCAGCGACATCTCGAAGAGTCAGCAATATACCGACCGTATCGAGGCCATCAATTTTTCACTGGCGCACGACGACGGCCAGTCTTCGAAGAACCTGGCGGACGCCGATGTCATCCTGGTCGGCGTCAGTCGAAGCGGCAAGACACCGACTTCGTTGTACCTGGCGATGCAGCATGGCATCAAGGCGGCCAACTACCCGTTGATTCCGGAAGATTTCGATCGCGGCAAATTCCCGCCTGCTCTCGCGCCATTCAAGAAGAAATGTTTCGGATTGACCATCGATCCGGTGAGGCTTAATCAGATCAGAAACGAGCGCCGACCCGGCAGTGACTACGCGTCCATCAACAACTGCCGCCGAGAGGTCAAGGACTCTGAAATGATGATGCGCCGCGAAGGCATCGGGTGGCTGTCGTCGACGCACAAGTCGATCGAAGAGATCGCAGCGACGATTCTTCGAGATTTGCAGCCTGAGCGGTTGACGTACTGACTTCTGGCGGGCGAATCTGACGGTTGCCAGGCGAGGCGGCAACAGTCGTGACGGCAACGTTTGAGCGGGGCAAAGGATGACCGCTGGCCGGATGCTTACGTGTCCCCCGGCGCCTGCCTGAACGGCGGCGTCCTCCTCCTCTACCTCCAGCATCCGGCCAGCGGCCATCCTTTGCCTGTTAACAATGGCGCTTTGCCTGCAGGGGCCTCCGACGTGCTGAGCGCCGGGGCGGGCTGCCGGGTTCTGCGCAGGTAAAGGAGGAGACGCCGACGTTCAGGAGGGCGTCGGGGGACACGGAG
>JBBRID010000450.1:0-3386 GCA_038221635.1 Burkholderiales bacterium | reverse complement strand
CTTCGCCACCACATCGGTCAGGTAATACTCGCCCTGGACATTGTTGTTGGTCAGGCGTGAAAGCCAGTCCTTCAGGCGTGTCGTCGGCGCCGCCATCACGCCGGTATAGACCTCCCGTATCAGGCGTTGCTCGTCGCTGGCATCCTTGTGCTCGACGATGCCGGTGATCCGGCCCGAGGCGTCACGCACGATCCTGCCATAGCCTGCAGGGTCTGCCAGCTCGACCGTCAGCAGAGCGAGCCGCTCGCAGCCGCATGCTGCCAGCAACGCCTGCGCGGTCGAGCGCTCGATGAGCGGGACATCGCCATTGAGAATCAGCGTGGTGCCGGTCTGGTGAAGCAGCGGGACCGCCTGTTGCACAGCGTGGCCGGTGCCGTGTTGCGGCATCTGGCGGACGAATTGGACGTTTTCGGAGGCAGTCTGAGCCTCGACCTCGTCGGCACCATGTCCTGTTACAACAATCAGGCTTTGCGGTGAAAGCCCGGCAGCCATGTCAAGAACATGCTGCAATAAGCTGCGTCCGGCAAGTGTATGCAATACCTTCGGCCGTGCAGATTTCATGCGGGTGCCTTTGCCTGCGGCCATGATGACCAGATCAAGATCCATTCGTTCTTCCCCGTTCTGTCTGCTGATTATCGGCGGGCTGCTGCTTGCGCTTGTCGGATGCAGCGCCGCGCTGCGGCTTGGATACAACCAGGGCTCGACATTGGCTTTCTGGTGGGCAGATCGTTATGTCGATTTCGACTCGCGTCAGTCGACCCAGGTTCGAAAGGCGCTGAACGACTGGTTTCGCTGGCACCGCTCGACACAGCTTGACGATTTCGAAGTGTTGGCCCGTCGCGCCCAGGCAGAGGCTGTGGTACCAGCCAATGCAGCCCAGATTTGCCGCTGGTCGGACGAGCTGTCGAATCGTTTGATACAGGCATACGAACACGCGGTGCCGGCGATTGCGGACATTGCGTTGACGCTGCGTCCGGAGCAGCTGAAAAGAATGGAGCGGCGCTACGAGAAGGCCAACGAAGACTTTCGGGGCGATTATCTTCAGGCCTCGACTGACGCCCGTCTGCGCGAATCGATCAAACGAACCACCAAACGCGCCGAGGACTTTTACGGCCCCTTGAACTCCGGCCAGCAGGCGCTGGTACGGCGCTGGACCGCCGAGTCGCCGTTCGATCCCGAGATTTCGCTGACCGAACGGCGCGCTCGACAGCAAGACATCTTGTCCAGTCTGCGACGCTGGACCACCGAGAAAACATCACCGGACACCGTGCGCAGCGGGCTCAAGACGCTGGGACAGAACATGCGGCAGTCGAGTCGCGAAAACTACCGCACCTATCAAAAGCGTCTGTTCGACTACAACTGCGAATTCATGGCCGAGTTCCACAACACGACGACGCCCGCGCAACGCCAGCGGCTGCTCGAAAAACTGAAGAGCTGGGAAGTGGATATTCACGCGTTGATCGGCGATATCGACGCTTGACGGTCCCCGTACGCGTCACCCGCCGGCTCAGCCTCCAATCGGCGTGACGACATTGCGGCGGCTGCCGGCCGCACTCGGAAAGTCAGCCATTGCGGCCTGGAACATGGCTGGCAGCAGGAAATTGATCAATGGCGAATTGCCGCTGTTGGCTGCCTTGGTCTCGTAGACTGTTCGACCGCTGCGGCGGTCGCGAACCATCACCACCACCTCGCGCTGGTAGCTCGGCCCAAACGATGCTGGGCCGCCAGGGAAATGACTGAAGCCCCAGCCATGCCTGAACCCGAAGCGGCGGTAGTGCCAGCCGCCACCCCATCCAAACCGCGAATTGAAATCGAGTTCGTCGACATACCGCGGATCGGCGAAGATGCTGGCGCCAAGTTGCACCACGTAGTCGGCCTGCGCCGGGTCGCCGACTTGGCGGAACCCTGCGCCGCGCAGCGCAGGCAATGCCGCAGCTTCAAGTGCCTGCTGAGTTTCGGCAGGTTGTGATGGCAGGCGGTCGAATACGAAATTCGGCTGTGCCTTACCTGCCGGCCAGTCGCCGAACGTCGATACCTCGCTGCTGACTTGTTTCATTGCGGCGCAGCCGCCGAGCAACGCTGCCAGCAGCAGCACGGTCAAGGTCTTTACCATCACACTCTCCAACAAGATTCTGTTCGGTCTATGGCCCCGCTACGCGCCACGCAGTTGCAGTCACGAGCCACCAGGCGCGGCCGCGCAGACAATGGTCGACAGGATATGCCTTTGAAGACGCCATGCCATGAGCCATCAACCACTGACTGCCCTTGATGAGACCGCTGCGTCGCCTGGAGGTTCCGGCGAGGTCTTCAATGCGGCTTCTTCGACGCTGTCGAGCAGTGCTGCCAGTGTGCAAAAAAAGATCCGGCGCCTGGCCGGTCGGGCGGTACGCGAGTTCGCGATGATTCAGGATGGCGATCTGGTGATGGCCTGCCTGTCCGGCGGCGCCGATTCGTACACCATGCTCGACACGCTGATGTACATGCGCCGGATTGCACCGATTCGTTTCGACGTCGTTGCGGTCAACCTGGACCAGAAGCAGCCCGGGTTTCCGCAGGATGTGTTGCCAACCTATCTCAAGCGCCTGGGCGTTTCGTACCAGATCGTCGAGCAGGATACCTACAGCATCGTCAAGGAAAAGGTACCCGAAGGCAAAACGACCTGCTCGCTGTGTTCGCGCCTGCGCCGCGGCATTCTCTACCGCACCGCACGTGAGCTCGGCGCGACGAAGATCGCGCTGGGCCACCACCGCGATGACATCCTCGAGACGCTGCTGTTGAACCTGTTTTTCGGCGGGACGCTGAAAACCATGCCGCCGAAGCTGCGCTCTGACGATGGCACCAACACCGTGATCCGGCCATTGGCATACTGCAAGGAAGCCGACATCAAGCGCTTCGCCTCGGCGATGAAGTTCCCGATCATTCCGTGCAACCTCTGCGGGTCGCAGCCCAATCTGCAGCGCCAGGCGATGAAGACGCTGCTGCAGCAATGGGATCGCGAGCACCCTCAAAGGCTGCGCAGCATGATGACCGCGCTGACCAACGTGGCGCCGTCGCATCTGCTCGACCGCGACCTGTTCGATTTTGATTCTTTCCAGGTGGCGGGCAGCTCAACCCCGGCGGGTGACATCCTGTTCGACCGCGACGATGTCGTCAACCGCTTTGCGCAGACGCTGCAAATCGATTGATCGAAAGCCTCAGGCCGCGAGCGGATTGAAGCCGAACACCTCGCAACCGACGGCATCACAGTCGTCGTAGACATCGGTCTTTTCGGTCGAGACCCGGGCCGCCCTGACGCGCGGGTTGGCCAGCATCAACTGCAGCACCTCGTCGCACAGGGTCTCCTGCAACACGATGTGGCCGCGCGCGATGCGCTCGCTGATGGTGGT
>JBBRID010000449.1:0-3395 GCA_038221635.1 Burkholderiales bacterium | reverse complement strand
CCGGCCGTCAGCGCGGCCGGCAGGACCAGAAGCCGTACCGCGCCCACCGGGTGAATCGGAGATGTCAGTTTTGCAAACATGTTCAATCCGGGCTCCTCGGTGGTTCTTTGCCGGTTTCTGTCAGGACAAGGCGCAAGGTTGCATCTCCCTCGGCAACTCTCTTCTCGCCAACGGTGGCTGTCAGCTGGCAATCCAGTTCGGCTTCCAGACCCTTGCGGCGCCTGGCCGTTACGGTGCCGGTCACCAGCACAGCATCGCCGGGACGCACCGGCGACGTAAAGCGCGTGGCAATGCGCTTTACCAGTCCCGATTCACCTGCCTGTTGACTCACAGCACGCGACATGAACCCCATGGTCAACATTCCGTGGGCAATCACACCACCCAGGCCCGCTTCGGTGGCATAGGGAAGGTCGTAGTGAATTCGGTTGTAGTCGTCGGATGCACCCGCATACCGGACCAACTGTTGTGTTGTGACGACCTCACTGAGCATCTCGAAGCGGATGCCCGGCTCGATGGCATCGAAGGAAGCAACGGTGCCGATTCCTGTCATGCGAGACTCCGATTCTCGATCTGGCTCAACGAACGGTAGATCGTGGTACGCCCGGCGGTAAAGATCAATTCGCCCGACTCATCGTGGCCCTGCAACTCCTGGTGCAGCAACTCCATGTCCCCCCTGCTGCCCCGCTTGTTCTCGACGCCAACGAAGCGCAGGCGGCAGCTCAGACGCATGCCGGCAACAATCGGGCGCTGGTATTCGAAAGACATCTGGCCGGCCACGACACGGCGGCGATCCAGGTGTTCAAACCAGGGCGGCTCACGGGGGGGTCTGAAACAGGTGGGAAATGTCGGTGGCGCGACCACGCTTGCGTGCCCCCGGCTGCGCGCGAAGTTATCGTCACGATAAAGCGGGTTCGGGTCGCCGATAGCATCGGCGAATTTTCGTATCGCACCCTTCTCGACCTCCACCTTGAAGGTCTCCGAAAAATTTCCCACCAGTGAGCGATCGATCTCTGTCATCTGTCAGATCCTCGGAATGTAGGAGGCAGGCGGCACCCGCTGTGTACCCAGGCAGGCTGCTCAGTCCAGGCGCTCGATGATCGTCGCGGTGCCGAGCCCGCCACCGCAGCACATCGACTGCAGTCCGTAGCGGTCGCCGCGTCGTTCGAGTTCGCACAGCAATGTGGTCATCAGACGCGCACCGGTGGAGCCGAGCGGATGTCCGATCGCGATCGAGCCGCCGTTCACGTTCACCCGGTCGAGGTCGGGTTGCATCTCGGCCAGCCATGCCCCAAGAACCGATGCAAAAGCTTCGTTGATCTCGAACAGGTCGATGTCGGAAAGCGCCAGGCCGGACCGGGCCAGGATCTGCTGAGTCGCAGGGATCGGGCCGGTCAACATGATTTCCGGGTCGACACCGACAACCAGCTGTGCCTTCAGTCGGGCACGCGGACGCAAGCCGAACTCTCGCGCCTTGCGGGCACTCATCAACAACAGTGCCGCCGCGCCGTCCGAAACCTGGCTGGAGTTGCCAGCCGTGATCCGGCCATCCTCCCGAAATGCCGTCTTCAAGCTTGCGAGTTTTTCAAGGGTGGATTCGCGGCGAACGCCTTCATCGACCTCGAATTTTCGTTCGCCATCCAGCGTCACTGGCAGCATCTGCGAGGCGAAGTAGCCACCATCCTGGGCCGCTGCAGCAAGTGTGTGACTGCGCATCGCCAGTTCGTCCAGCCAGGCGCGATCCAGCTTCCAGCGCTCGGCGATACGTTCGGCGGCAATTCCCATTGTGGGCATCGAAAGCCGCTGCACCAACTCGACAGGATGACGACGCCCATAGGTCGTGTCGTCGTTGCCGCCGGCGGTTCGCGACATCAGTTCGACGCCACCTGCGATCACGACGTCGCATACGCCGCTGCGGATCATGTTGTCAGCAAAATGCACCGCTTGCTGCGAGGAGCCGCAGGCGCGGGTCACCGTGGTGCCTGGCACATTGAATGGGAAACCACCCATCAGCAACGCAGTGCGCGCGATATTGCCCGCCTGCTCGCCGACTTGGGCTGCACAGCCCGCGACCACGTCGTCGACCTGATCGACAGGCACGCCGGAGCGCCGGCAAACCGCATTCAGCACCTCTGCCAGCAAGCTGGCCGCATGCAGTCCATTCAAGGCGCCGCCTCGGCGTCCGACTGGTGTGCGTACGGCGTCAACGATCACCGGCTCGAGGTCATGCAACTCGCTTGCTTTCATGTCTCGCCCTTGCCTGCCCACTGGCTGTTGCTGCGCTGCAGAATGTGGCCGGCAATCATGTTCTTGTGAATCTGCAAGGTGCCTCCATAGATGGAACCACCACGCACCTCCCGGTAACGCCCCTCCACCGGATACTCAGCCATGTAGCCATATCCGCCAAGCAGCTGGATCGCGTCATCGCAGATCTCTTTTGCGGCCTGAGCCACATAGACCTTGGCAATTGATGTCTCCAGCGGCGAAGGCAGGCCGGCAGAGGTGTTGCAGGCCGCGCGCCAGGTCAGCAACTGCGCTGCGTCGAGCTTCACCTTCATCTCGGCCAGCATCCACTGCAGGCCCTGGAAGTCGGCAAGATCACGGCCGAACTGGCGACGCTCCTTGACGTAATTCAACGCATAGTCGTAAGAAGCCTGCGCCGAGCCCAGCATGCGCGCGATGCTTCCCAGCCGCTCGACGTTGTAAACGCTTATCAATTTTCCGAAGGCATTGCCTTCCGCCAGGATGTTTGCACGTGGCACCCGACAGTCGCTGAAGTACAGCTCGTACTGGCGTTCGCCTGCCATATTCAGCGTGCCATTCGATATCGTGAGTCCCGGAGCGTCATGAGGCAGCAGCAGTGCACCAATGTCTCCGGCCCGGCCGCTGTTGCCGAATCGGCAATAAAGGAGGGTGGCGTGGTTGTCACGCGCCGCGCTGATGAACATTTTCTGGCCGTTGATGACCACGTCGTCGCCCTCGATGCGGGCGCGCGTCTTCATTGCAGTTGCAGCGGATCCCGCCTCGGGCTCGGTGATGCCGATGCTGATACCGATGTCCCCACGCGCAACGCCTGCGACGTAATGGCGCTTCTGCTCCTCGTTGCCGAGCTCCAGAACCGCGCCTACCGCACCGGTGGAAGTCCGATGCGTCAGACCTCCCATCGTCGAGTCGACCCGTTGCACCGTCTGCAGCAGAAGCAGCGTGTCGATCAAGGGCATGTTCAAGCCGCCATATTCGGTTGGCAGATTGAGCCCCAGCAAGCCGTTTTCAGCCATCACCTTGCGCAAGCGATTGAGTGACTCTGGCGTACCGTCCTCATGTGTCGACTTCGCCAGCGGGAGAAGTTGCAGGCAAAGCTTTTCAGTCGCCGCCACCATTTCCAATTGGTGCGGTGA
>JBBRID010000448.1:0-3400 GCA_038221635.1 Burkholderiales bacterium | reverse complement strand
CCCATCGACGCTGACAGGTCTCCAGGGCCGATGAAAATGCCATCGATGCCGTCGACGGCGGCAATGGCCTCGATCTGATCCAGCGCAGCGACGCTCTCCACCTGCACCAGCACCAGCACGGCAATCTGCGCCTGCGCCTGTTGCCAGTAACCCGCCACGCGGCCGAACTGCGTCGCGCGCGACGCGCTGGCGAAACCGCGTATACCCCGCGGCGGAGCAGGCTTGCGCAGCTGCGTGATGCCGCCGAAACGGCCGGTGTCGGGCTGCAGCACATCGAGCAGGCCTTCGTCGACGAATGTGCGCATCCCGGCCCGGCCGGAAAGCCGTTCGCCCGCCGCCAGCGGCGGGGCTACCTGCGCGCGCACGCGCTTCCAGCCGTCGAGGTTGTCAGGCGCCATCGGGACCTCAGCCCACGTCTGAGCAACTGCGTGCTGATGCTGGCGCATGAACACTTCAAGAAGACAGCTTGCAGTTCGTCTGTGAGCAGCTCGTCGTGCATAGGGAACCTTCGTAAAGCATTGATTGTATAGAATCTACAATGTACATTATCGATCAGTCCAGTAACCCAACGCCAGGAGACACGATGCGAAACAGTCCGAAACGGCATCCCTTGATTTCAGTTCTGTTCACTGCAGCTCTCGTCTGCGCACCCGCCTTGCCGGCCCTGGCTCAGACCTACCCCTCGAAGACCATCACGATGGTGGTCGGATTCCCGCCTGGCGGCGCGCTCGACACCGTGGCGCGCGCCCTTGCGGACGAAATGGCCAAGACCCTGGGTCAAAAGGTGATCGTGGACAACAAGCCTGGGGCCGGCGGGAACATTGCGGTGTCCGCGGTTCTGAACGCGCCGGCCGATGGCTACAGCTTGATGCTGGCTGCGATCAACCTGGCCACGGCTCCGGCGCTGACAGGAGTCAAGTACAACCCCAAGGCGGACTTGACGATGGTTTCGCAAGTTGCCAGCGTTCCCGTGCTGATGTTGACGTCGGGAAAGAGCGCTCTGAACACACCTGCTGACGTCATTGCTGCAGCGAAGAAGACGTCCGACGGTATGAACATGGGTTCCGGGGGGATCGGCACATCCGGACATTTGGCGATCGAACTGCTCGCGCGCAGCCAGAAGATTCCCTACGTCCACGTCCCCTACAAGGGCGGGGCGGCGGCCAACATGGCGATGATTGGCGGCGAGGTGGACGTGATTTTCGACCTTGGCTCCGGAAGCCTGAAGAGCTTTCTCGACGCGGGTACCGTCAAGGCCTTGGCGATCATGCAAGACAGCAGGGTGGCGTCGCTTGGCAACGTCAAGAGCGCGAAGGAGCTGGGCTTGCCGCCGGAAACCTACATCCGCAGCTGGCAGGGAGTTGCCGTTCGCAGTGGTACGCCCGCTCCCATCGTGGACAAGCTGCACCGGGCGGTGGTTGCAGCAGCCGACACCCCGTCCTTTCGCGCGCGGCTTTGGCAGCTGGGTTCCGAAGTGGTGACCAGCAAGACGCCGGCGGAATTCCAGCGCTTCTACGAAGCCGAACTCGATCGCTGGACTGCAGTCATCAAGAGCGCGGGGATCAAGGCGCAGTGAAGTACTCAGGGCAGGAAAAGAAGTGACACACGACCGAATCCTCGTTACCGGCGCAGCCGGCAAGGTGGCACGCTGCGTACGTGCCGAACTGAGTGGGCTGTGCAAGCATCTTCGGCTGACCGACATCACACCTTTCGAGGCAACAGCAGCGAATCAGACCGTGCAAGTGGCGGACCTGGCCGATGCTGGAAGTCTTCCCGAACTGGTCGAAGGGATGGACGTCATCGTGCATTTCGCCGGCCACCCGCGCGAGGCAGCATGGCCTGAACTGATGGACGCCAATATCCGCACCACCATCAACCTTTGGGAAGCAGCCGCTGCGGCCGGCGTGAAGCGCATCGTCTACGCCAGCAGCAACCATGCAGTTGGCTATTACGCCAGATCGCAGGCGATCAACGGCAGGGATCCGGCTCGACCTGACAGCCGCTACGGCGTGACAAAAGTCTTCATGGAAGCTGTGGCGCAGTTGTACGCTGACAAGAACGGCCTTCGTGCGTTCGGCATTCGCATCGGCTACTGCGGTCCCGAGCCATTGGACAACCGCATGCTCTCGCACTGGCTGCATCCGCAAGATCTTGCGCAGTTGATCGAGGTCGGCCTCAGCGCAGACTACCACCATGAGATTGTCTACGGTGTCTCTGCCAACAGCGCGACCTGGTACGACAACCGACGTGCCGAGGCCCTGGGCTACCGACCGCGCCACAGTGCCGACGTTTATGCCAAGCAGCTCGCCCACAAGGTGACCGGCAATCCGGTGGCTGAGCGTTATCAGGGCGGCACATTCGCCGCAGAAGGTCATGTCGGTGATCCTGAACGTCCAGCGCGCGCGGGCTGAGCGCGTCGAAATTCGCCACCCCGTCCTCGCCAGGCTGTGCGCGTGGCGGGTTGGCAATCGGGTTGGCGAGTCGCCCATCTGGGATGCTGAGGCGCGCACGCTGCTGTGGATCGATGTTCGTGCCCCGGCCGTCTTGCGTCTGGATCCCGATACCGACGAAGTCACACGCTGGGAGCTGCCTGGTGTCGTGGGCGCAATGGGACTCGGGCCGCGCGGCTGCGTCGTGCTGGCGTTGCAGCGAAGTCTTGCGATGCTTGAACTGTGCTCAGGCAAGTTGACCGATCTCGAGTCGCTCGATGCCGAGCCATCATGCAACCGGCTCAACGATGGCAAGGTGTCGCCGTCGGGTCGATGGTTCGTGTTCGGATCGATGGACGACCGCCCCACCGGCAAACTACCCACTGGCTCTTTGTACGTGGCCGGCAGCGCTGGTCTGGTTCGGCTGCTACACGCTGGACTGACAGTGGCCAATGGCCTGGCGTTCAGCCCCGATGCCAGCACCATTTACTTCTCCGACAGCCATGCCGGACGCGTGTGGCGGGCTCCTTGGAATGAAATGGAGGGGCGCATGGGGCCTGCGAAACTGATGTGCTCCTGCGACGAAGCCGCCGGCCGTCCCGACGGCGCGGCTGTGGACTGCGATGGCAACTATTGGTCGGCCGGTGTCTCAGCCGGTGTGTTGAATCAGTTCAACCCCGAAGGCGCCTTGCTGGCGATGACCCGTATGCCTTGCCGCGCTCCGACCATGCCCTGCTTTGGCGGGCTCGAGCGCGCGGAAATATATGTCACGTCGTTGGTGCGGCCAGGTTGGAAACTGGGGCCCGCCGATCTGGATGGCGCGCTGTTTCGCTATGCATCGGCAACCTCGGGCTTGTCGGCGCCGCGCTGGGGCTGATCCGGCGTCAGTGTTCGATACCAACTTTCTGATCTGGCAGCGGCTCCACCTTCGAGAAGGTAGACCCGTGTGTCGGTGCGACATGATCGTGTTT
>JBBRID010000447.1:0-3418 GCA_038221635.1 Burkholderiales bacterium | reverse complement strand
GAAG
This sequence comes from Burkholderiales bacterium, assembly GCA_038221635.1. GTDB lineage: Bacteria > Pseudomonadota > Gammaproteobacteria > Burkholderiales > Burkholderiaceae_C > Ideonella_A. Next base: position 3,414 of record JBBRID010000447.1, on the reverse strand, counting down.
CGCGGCAGCAGCGCGCAAAACGCTTCGACGCCGCCTGCGTCTGCATTTTCTTCGATCACAGCGCAAACCTCGGCGAGCCGAGTGGCACCGAGCGCGCTGGCGCCCGACTTGAGCCGATGCGCGGTCTCGGATGCGATTTGTAGCGATCCGGTCCGCGCACTGAGGCTCAGATCGAGGCTCGCCTGCTCCGCGCTCACCCGAAACGCCCTCAGCACCTCGTCGATCGCCGCCGGGTCGTCGCCGATCAATGCAATCAACACGTCGAGATCTGCCGCTGCAGCGATCGGCTCCGGTTCAATGCGCGCATTCTGCGAAGCGTGCAGATCGTCCGGTGAAACCGGGCTGACCAACGTGTCGGGCAAGAACTTCGAAAGCATGGCTTTGAGCGTTGCCAGCTTCACAGGCTTGATCAGACAGTCGTCCATGCCCACATCGAAGCACCGATCGGTATCGCTTTTGAGTGCGTTGGCGGTCAGCGCAACGATCGGCATGCGCCGCGAGCCGGTCTCGGATGCACGCACCGCTGCGGCAAGCTCGTAGCCGTCCATGCGCGGCATGTGCAGGTCCGTCAGCAACAAGGGGTATTCGCGGTCCCGCAAGCATTGCAATGCCTCAACGCCGTCGGAGCTGATACGCGCGGCAAATCCCAGCAAATCAAGTTGCTTGCGCAAGACGATCTGGTTTGTCTGGTTGTCCTCGGCTACCAGGATTTCGCGGCGTACGGCGTTGACCTGGTTTGTTGTAATCGCTTGGGCCTCGCTGGGAGCTGGCGGTGACGCCGGTAGCGCGGGTGGCCGGTGCTTCAAGTTCGCCGCGACCGCGACCGCCTCGAGGATGTCGTGGCGGTAGACGATGTCCTGCGACAACACCAACAGGTCGGCGCCCGCCTCAATCGCGAGCGGAATCGGGAACAATCTTCCCGGGACCGCGACAAATGCCACCGACAGACCCTTGCGGGCGGCCGCAGCGCTGCGTAACTCTTCCACCGTCGTCGCGTCGAGATCGATGCCGGTGCTCACGACAATGCACCTGCCGGACGGGCAGGTTCGCAACCAATTGCAGCCCGCAGCCACATCGGTCGAGACATGAACCTCGGCGCCGCTGTGGGTGAGATAGGCTCGCACGTCGTCCGCCGCGCGAGCGGCGCCGAGCACCAGACAGTGGAGCCCGGAGAGCGCGAACGAGACCAACTTCGAATCGGCTGGCGCGGGCGCTTTCACAAGAGGCAGCCGCACGGTGAAGGTCGCGCCGCGGCCGAGATTGCTGACAACGTCGATCTGCCCTCCCATCATTTCGACCAGCGCATGTGAAATGCTCAGGCCAAGCCCCGTTCCACCATAGCGTCGGGTGGTGCCGGCATCGGCCTGGCTGAACGGGGTGAAGAGACGGCTCAACATGGACTCGTCCATGCCGATGCCGTTGTCCGCGACAACCAGTTGCACGACCGGGAGAAGCCCGACGGCTTCGACGAGCGTCGCGCGCACCTCGACGCGGCCCGAGTGCTGCTGCGCGCTGCTGAATTTGATGGCATTGGCCAACAAGTTGAGCAGTACCTAGCGCAGCCTCGCGGGGTCGCCGCGAAGCAAGCTCGGCAACGCCGGGTCCGTGAATACGCTGATCGCGACGCCACTTTTGCGGGCCACTGGGGCGAGCGCGCCGCAGGCTCCTTCAACCAGCGCCTCGATGCGCATCGGCTCCGAATCGATCCGGAACTGGCCGGCTTCGATCTTGGAAAAATCGAGCACGTCGTCAAGCAAGGCCAGCAGCATAAACGCCGACTCGTGCGCGATCGTGGCGGTCTCGCGCTGATCGGGCTGAAGCGGGCCCTGCGTCAGGACGTCGAGCATGCCGATCACGCCGTTCATCGGGGTACGGATCTCATGGCTCATGGCGGCCAGGAACATCGACTTCGCCCGATTCGCGTGCTCAGCCGCGTCGCGCGCCAGGCTCAGTTCAGCGGTTCGACTGCGAACCCTCGTCTCCAGCTCGCTGTTCAGTTCGCGCAGCGCAAGATGGTCACGCTTGCGCTCGGTGATGTCACGTTCGACAGCCACGAAATGGGTCGGATCAGATCCCTTGCCTCCGACGGGAACGATGTCCATCTCCACCCAGTACGGTTCTCCGCCTTTGGTGTAGTTGAGCAATTCGGCGTGGACCGGCTCGAAGCGCTTCAGCGCGGCACGGATGCGGTCCAGTTCGACCCGATCGGTCAGTGCGCCCTGCAGCAGGCGTGGCGACTGCCCGAGTACCTCGTCCCGACCGTAGCCAGTCGTACGTTCGAAAGCATCGTTGACGAACACGATTCTCGGCCCCGGCGAATCGAGTGGGGTGGCTTCCGTGATCAGAACGATGTCGTTGAGTTGCGCAACGCTGGCTTCGAGCAACTCCAGTTGCTGGCGCGCAGCACGGGCTAGCGTCACGTCGCGGAAATAGATCGACAGTCCTTCATCGGAGGGAAAAACGTTGACGCGGCGCCAGCTGTCGAGTGGCGCGTAGAAGGCTTCGAACGTGACCGCGACGCCATCTTTCATGGCCCGGCGATAGGCACGATCGAAGTCGGTGCCGAGCACCAGCGGGAAGGCCTCCCACAAGGTCCGGCCTATCAGTTCTGCGCGTGGGCGCTTCAGCAGGTTTTCGGCCTCGCCATTGACGTAGGTGAAATGCCAGTCGCGGTCGAGCGTGAAGAAGCCGTCGGTGATGCTTTCGAGGGTGTTCGTCAGTCGCGCGGCCAAACGCCGGGTGCTTTCTTCGGCCATCTTGCGTTCCGATAGATCCTGGAACGCACCTTGCACACGGCGAATCGTACCGGCCTCATCGCGAATCGCTTCCCCGATCGTGCGCACCCATACGCGTCGGCCCTTGGCCGTGACGATCTCGAGTTCGAGATCGTAGGGCAGGCCCTGCTCCGCACAAGCCTGAAACGCTCGGGCGCAAATGTCAGCCCACTCAGGGGGATAGAAAGCGAAGGCCTCGGCGAGGCTGGGCGAGGTCCCTGGCGGAACCTCGTGAATGTTGCAGACCTCGTCCGACCACACCAGCGTGGGCCCCGCGAGCTCGACCATCCAGGCACCGATTCGTCCGAGCCGACCGGCGAGGCCCAGCATCGCCTGGTTGTCCAACAGCTTCTGCTCGGCTCGTTTGCGCCGGGTGATGTCCTGGATCGTGCCCAGCGCCCTGATCGCCTTTCCCTGCGGGTCGAAGTAGACCTGCCACCGCTTTTCCACATCCTTCTCGATGCCGCCGGGCAACCGCAGTCGATACTCGAATACCTGGGTCGTTCGCTGCGTCAGCGAACGGGCGAAGGCTTCTGCACGCGCGCTGCGATCGTCCGGATGAACCAGCGCCAGCAAGCCCTCATGGGTGGGATGGAATCGCTGTGGGTCGGTTTCGAAAATCCGATGCGTCCCGTCGGAC
>JBBRID010000446.1:0-3432 GCA_038221635.1 Burkholderiales bacterium | reverse complement strand
AACCCGAGCCGGTGGTGCTGGGCTCTGTGATCGGCATGAGCAGCGTGGGTCACGGCGTGTTCGATCCATACATCACCAATGCGCCGGCTGATGCGGGTGCCGTGGTGTGGCGGACGGGCCCGCACCACGCTCATGCCCGCCACGGTGCTCGACCCCGTGACCCCGCCATGCGCATCTATCACGAAGAAACCTTTGGCCACGCGAAATGTGTGGTGCGTGTGAACGGCGTGGAAGAAGCCATCGCCTGCGCGAACGACAACGAATACGGCCTGAGTGCGGCGGTGTTTGGCGGCGATACTGCCCGTGCCTTCAATGTGGCCCGCAAGATCGACAGCGGCATCGAAGCGTCGCGTACCGATGGCATGGCGCGTACCAGATCGCGGATCTGCTGCGCGGTCTCCCGGCGGATGCCTTCGCCGATCACCAGCCCCCTCGACTCGCGCATCAACACGATCGCCACTGCCGCGAGCAGCACGCCGATCAGTATCGAGGCCAAACCGTCGAGCTCAGGCATGTCCCGCGCATGGCTGGCCCAGATGCCAACCGCGGCGATGCCCAGGCCGATCAGCGCGGCGGAGTCTTCGGCGATGACGGTATAGGTCGACGGAACCTTGCTGGCGTGCAGCGCCCGCCAGAACGGGCGCGAGCCTCGCGTCGAATTGAACTGCCGCAGCGCGATCAGCAGGCTCGCACCTTCGAAGACGGCGGCCGCGCCGAGCACGACATAGTTCCAGAACGGGTCGCGCATCGACTCGGGATCGCGCATGTGGACGATGCCTTCGTAGAACGAAACGCCGCCGACGACGCCGAAGATCATCACCGCGACGCAGGCTCCAGAAATACATCTCCTTGCCGTGGCCAAACGGATGCTCCGCGGTCGCTGGCCGGGCGCTCAGATGCATCCCGACCAGCAAAAATGCGCCATTGCAGGTATCGACTGCCGAATGGATGCCCTCGGACAGCATCGCCGAGCTGCCGGTGACGCCGGCAACGACGAACTTGGTTGCGGCGATCGACAGGTTCGCCGCGATCGGCCCGTAGACGGCCCGCTTGGATTCAGCCATTCACAGCGCATGGACGTCGGACTGGCTCAGGCCGGGCGACGCAGTGGCACCGCGAAACCGCGCGCCACTGCTGGACGCGCCATCATCCGCAGATACCAACGCTGCACGTTCGGAAAATCGGCCAGGTCGACCTGATGGCGCTGATGCCGCCAGGCCCAGCCGATGATCGCAAAATCGGCGATGGAAACTTCAGCCGCGAAAAAATCGCGGCCAGCCAGGTGCTTGTCCATCACGTCGTAAAGCCGCCTTGTCTCGGCCATGTAGCGCTGCAGGCCATAGCGGCGGTCGGCTTCGTTGTCGAGTGCGATGAAATGGTGAACCTGCCCCGGCGCCGGCCCGAAGCCGCCCATCTGGAACATCAGCCATTCGAGAACCTCGACCTGCGCCCGCTCGTCGCTCGGCAGGAATTGACCGGTCTTGCGCGCCAGGTAGATCAGAATCGCGCCGGACTCGAAGATGCTGATCGGCGAGCCCCCGGGACCTATGGGATCGACGATGGCTGGAATTTTGTGATTCGGGCTCAATGCAACAAAGCCCGGGGCATGCTGCTCACCCTTGGTGATGTCGACCACGTTGACGGCATACGGCAGCGCCATCTCTTCCAGCGCCACGCTGATCTTGCGGCCGTTGGGGGTATCGAAGGTGTGAAGTTGAATCGTCAAGATGCGGTCCCTGGTAAAGGAATCAGGAGGCGTAGCGGAAGGCGCTCGTTCAGAGCGCGGCGCGGGCGTATCGGTTCCACGCCTCGGAACCGAACCCGACCAACTCGGCGGCATGCTCGAGTTCGGCCCAGGTCGTCGCATCGACCACGATGCCGGCGTCACGCCGCTTTCGCTGCGCGCGTTCGGGTTCGCCGGCAAACAGGATGCCGGTGGCTGGATCGACCGGCTTCGCTGAGCGAACCCATTCGAGCAACTCGGTGATCGAGGCGTCCATCGACCCATGCGCGGCAAAAAAAGCCGGGTCGATCGTGATCGTCAACATGTTGTTGATGATGCGACGACTGGTCGGTGGTCCGGTCATCACCGGCCCGCCGATCAGCGCCGCACCGAGGATTTCGCACATCAGGGCCAGCCCGGAACCCTTGTGATCACCAAACGGCAACAGCGCGCCATGGGGCGAAGCAAACAGATCTGCCGGGTCCAGCGTCGGCTCGCCGTCCGAATCGAGCAGGGAGTCGTTTGGCACCGACTTGCCTTCATTGAGCGCAACGCGAGCCTTGCCGACTGCTATCTTGCTGGTCGCAAAGTCGAGCACCAGCGGTGGCTTGCCTTCCCGCGGTACACCGATTGCGATCGGGTTGGTGACCAGGCGCGACTGCCGGCCCCCGAACGGCGCCACCATCGGAATGCTGATCACATTGACGAAATGCAGGGAGATCATGCCGGCCGAGACCGCCTGTTCAGCCCAGTGCCCGATTCGGCCCAGGTGATGACTGTTGCGAAGCCCGGTCAGGCTCAAGCCGTGTTGTTTCGCCGTCGCGATGGCCATTTCCATCGCCTCGTAACCAGCCACCTGACCCAGCCCAAAACCGGCGTCCAGAACGCGAATGGCACCGGCTTCCATCACCGATTGCGGGTGGGCATTGAGCCGCAGGTCGCCGGCCAGCAGCACCTCCACATATCGCGGCACCATGCCTACACCGTGGGAATCGTGCCCCGTCAGGTTGGCGCCTACCAACTGAGCCGCGACCAGCTCCGCCTCGCGTTCATCGCTGCCTGCTCGGCTGAACAGCGCTTTCACCGCAGCACTCAAAGCCTCGTGATGAACCACCACATCGCTCGATTTCATCTTCGCCTTCCTTTTCCGGTTGCTTTGCGACACAGCCGGCAAGCATACGGGCAACGGCGGTCGACGCTCCGGATGTCCGGAGCCCAAGCCGGGGGCAGGATTTTGCCTACACGGTGTTTCAACTTGTGCCGACACCGGCCACCGATTGAAACACCGATGATTTAAACAGCCGGGATCGAAGCGATTCGATGACCGAAAAGCCGGACAGAAATGAGCCGCCGGCACCACTTCGAAGAATGAAGGAGTTCGCCATGCTGAACCCGCAACCCCGACTGTCACTGGAAATTCCACATGGTTCGTCATCGCGCAGCTTGAGCTTTCGGCGCCTGCGTCGCCCGACGCCGTTGCCGACGTTGCACAGGCCGTTCGAAGACGAAAGCCTTATCGAGCGACTTATTTCGGTCTTTTCCACACGCCGTCGCTGATCCGTCAACCGTCCTCGAGGACACGCCAATGCTCGCCACCCGCTCCCAATCTTCCGCGCCTCAGTCAGGTAGCGGCGAACACCGCGACCCCCGTCTTTTCACCTTGGCTGCAGAGCCGAACAGCCGGACGCACTCGATCGCCCGCGCCTATT
>JBBRID010000445.1:0-3452 GCA_038221635.1 Burkholderiales bacterium | reverse complement strand
GGCCCGCAGGGTCACCGACCCGGCAGGATTACCCGATGCAGAAGGTTGATCAGTGCGGCCGGCTCAGCAGCTCTTGCGCATTGGCCAGCAGCTTGTCGGCAATCGCTTCGGGATTGACCTTGTATTGACCCTGACTGATCGCATTCGAGATGCGATCGACCTTGGCCTGGTCGAAGTCAGCCGTGCTGGCGCTTGCCGCTTCGGTGCCGTTCAACAAGGCCGTGGCGGCGGTAGACAGCGCGACGGTGCTGCTGACGGTCGACGACGCGGTGGCGGAGTTGCCGGCTTCGGCTTGTTTGCCGCGATTGGCGGCAACCGGAGCGAGGCCCGGTTTGTCGAGAGGGTTGCCGATTTTCATCACATTCTCCTGAAAAGCAGTGTCGGTCGAAATGGCCCACTGCGACCATTTTGGTCCATTGGCTGGTTATCGACCGGCCTGCACCGGGCTTGAGGTTTTTTTCATGTCAGCTTGTTCTGTGGCCGGTTTTGGTGTTGCCGTCATGGCCGGATCTCGACGATTCGATCGCCGGTGGCCGTGCCGCTGACAATGCGGCCCTTTTCGGTCCGCACCCGGATCGACCGTCCTTCGATGCCATGCGACAGGGCTTCGCCACTGCCGGTAATCGTGAATCCGGGGCCCTGCGCGATGATCTTGACGGCGTCGCCGGCTGAAAACCACTGACGCGGCCGAATATCGGTGTTGCGCAGGCCCTGGCCGGCGGTCAGCCGGCGGGTCAGCACCCTGCCGATGGCTTGTTCGGGATCGCTGATGATCGGCGAACTCTCTTCGGCGAAATCGATTTCGGCCTGGATCAGGTCGCCATCGCCGATCGTGGCACCCGGCGCCATGGTGGCGGCCGCAACCCATGCCGGCCCGAACACCTTGACGGTGATCGGCAGGTAGACATTCCACGGTGATGGCCCCAGCGTGCAGCGCAAACCGATCCGCGTCTTGCCCCACAGGCGCACGCCAGTTGGCAGATAGGGTTCGACACGCTCACATGGCGCCAGCTTGAGGCGTGAATCGAGCCGTCCGACTTCGATCTCGACCCGGTTCACTCCGGGCAGCGACTGCTGGCTGCTGTTCAAGGCAAGCTTCTGTAGTTGTGCACGCAAGGATTGCTCGAGATCCGCTGGGAGCGGGCTGTCGGCTTGGGCAATGAGCTTGCTCGACCCGTCAACCGGGTCGCCGATTGCCAGCGGCTGGACCACCGTGGTCGCTGATGCCACACCGGCCAGGCTGGCGCAACAGGCTGCTATCGCCAGTGATCGATGCACAAGGCCAGACAACCAGGCGGTTTTGGGAAAAAGGGTGACGGAGAAATTCGGCTTGCTCGGCATGCCGTCACTGTATGGGCCGCAGGCGCCGCTCATGGCCGCGAAATGCGGCCGGTTGTGCCTGCTTTTCCCGCTAATGTTTCGCCACCACGTGTCCAGAATCCGTCACATCCGGTCAATGGGCCACGACTCTGCCAGACGGCGATGGCGCACCCACCACCCGATCGATTGCAACTTCCCTGGAGCAGCCCGATGCTGAACCAACTCACCGCGACGCTTGAATTTCAAGGCACTGCATTGGCGTTGCGGTCTGAGCGCCAGCGCCTGCTCGCCAGCAACATCGCCAACGCCGACACACCTGGCTACCTGGCGCGCGACATCGATTTCAGGAATGCGCTGCGCGACGCGACCAGCCTGTCGGCGCCCGGCAAGCAGTCGGGCGCCGCGGGTGCCGGCTTGGGAACGCCACGCGCCGGACACATCGGCCTGGGCACCAGCACGCTGGCAATGGCCGGCGGCGTCGATGCCGATCGTCTGACATATGCCACGGCTTCGCAGACCAACCTCGACGGCAACAGCGTCGACATGGACCGCGAACGTGCCAGTTTCGCGGACAACGCCATCAAGTTCGAAGCCACGCTGCGTTTCATCAACGGCAACGTGCGCACCATGCTCGATGCGATAAAGGGGCAGTCATGAGCGAGAACGCAAGCCGCGCGAGGGTGCACCCATGAGCCTCGCCACCATCTTCAATGTGTCAGGCAGCGCGATCAGTGCGCAAAGCCAGCGGCTCAACGTCGTCGCCTCCAACCTGGCCAACGCGGACACCGTCGCGGGACCTGACGGCAAGGCCTACAAGGCGCGGCAGGTCGAATTCCAGACCCAGCTGGTTGGCGCCAGGCCGGACGATCTCACCGCCGCAGGCGTTCGAGTGTCGACGATTCGTGAAGACCAGGCCCCTGGCAAGCGGAGCCACGATCCGACCCACCCGAACGCCGACGCGGAAGGCTATGTGACCTACAGCAACGTCGATCCGGTGGCCGAAATGGTCAACATGATCTCGGCATCGAGGTCGTACCAGAACAACGTGGAAGTGATGAATACCGCTAAGACGCTCTTGATGAAAACACTGCAGATGGGGCAGTGATCCAGCCTGAAACCCTGCTGAAACCATGAATTCGCACCCCGCCAGACCAGAGGATCAAGCGCAATGACGACCCCAGTGAACAACTTCAGCCAGTTTTCCACCGGCGACTCCACGGCCGGGGGCGTGGTCAAGGACGACCCCGGCAGTGCCGACCGCTTCCTGAAGCTGCTGGTCACCCAGATGCAGAACCAGGATCCGCTGAACCCTCTCGACAACGCGCAGGTGACCAGCCAGCTCGCGCAGATCAATACCGTCAACGGCATCGAGAAGCTCAATTCGACCGTGCAGGGACTGTCGGGCCAGTTCTTGCAGATGCAGGCGCTACAGGGCGTGGCGCTGGTTGGCCGCGATGTGGTCGTTCCCGGCAACCAGATGTCGTTCAGTGACGGGATCGGGCAGGGTGGCTTCGAGCTGACCGGCGCCGCAGATTCGGTCAACGTCGAGATTCTGGCGCCCAGCGGCCAAGTCGTCGACACCTTGAAACTCGGCGCTCAAAGTGCTGGCTTGCACAGCTTCGACTGGCCGTCCAGCACGGCCAACGAAGGCAGTGGACTGTCGTTTCGCGTGACCGCAACGACCGGCGGGGTCAGCAGCACACCGACCGCGCTGATGCGTGGCGAGGTCAAGGCCGTCAACACCAGTGGGAACAACGGCATTCGACTCGAACTCGGCAACGGCGCCACTGTCGCCTACAGCGACGTCAAGTCCTTCAACTGAACACGCGCTCCCGGCGCATCCGATTCAACCGACGCGGTACCCGCCGCACTCACTTTTCAAGGATTACCAATGAGCTTCCAGCAAGGTCTCTCCGGACTCAACGCCACCAGCAAGAATCTGGACATCATCGGCAACAACATTGCCAATGCCAATACCTACGGTGCGAAGGCGTCACGCGGCGAATTCGCCGATGTCTATGCCGCGTCGCTGAGCGGGTCGAACACGGCCAGCGTCGGCACCGGTGTGAACCTGGCGGCGGTCTCGCAGCAGTTTTCGCAGGGCAGCATCAACACCACGTCGAACTCAATGG
>JBBRID010000444.1:0-3462 GCA_038221635.1 Burkholderiales bacterium | reverse complement strand
GTTCTACATCAGGGCCTCAGGTGGCTTCGCGGGCGCGTCGTCCAGACGTGAGGTACAAACGGCGCCAACAGGGCGTTGTCCGACGAAAGCCGCAGACGCACCCTACAGGGCAGCGCGCGGTCCTGGGCTACAAACGCAGTCTATGAATCCCCTCGACTCCTGAAGGAAGCCGTATGCAAACCGATGCGGCCTATGTGGCGAATGGCGACAGGGCAGGCAACGATGAAGCCCTTCAGATCGAAGGGCCCGATCTGCGCGGCCTGCCCACGCACCGACAGATCTTTGCGATCGGCAAGGCTGCGGTCAACGCATGGATCGACGATCGGGCACCCAGCATGGGTGCGGCCTTGGCCTACTACACGTTGTTTTCGATCACACCGCTGTTGTTGATCGTGATATCGGTAGCCGGAATCTGGTTCGGTCCCGAAGCGGCGCGTGGCGAAATCTTCGGCCAGTTGCAAGGTCTGGTTGGTTCGGCAGGTGCCGCGGCGATCCAGGATCTGCTCGAGAGCGTCAATCGCCCGGCGGGCGGAATCGCCGGCACCTTGATCGGCCTGGTTCTGATGCTGGTCGGGGCGACCACCGTATTTGCCGAGTTGCAGGACGCGCTCGACCGCATCTGGCGTGCGCCCGCGAGGCAGGGCAGCGGATTGTGGAATCTGTTGCGAACCCGGTTGTTGTCGTTCGGTCTGATCCTGGGCATCGGCTTCCTGATGCTGGTGTCGCTGGTGATCAGCGCAGGCATGACGGCCGTTGAAAGCTGGGCCACGCCGCGAATGGTGGGCTGGGAGCTGCTGCTGGCGGCGCTCAACCAGACGCTGGGCTTCGTGCTGGTAACGGCCTTGTTTGGCATGATCTACAAATTGATGCCCCGCGCCAACATCGAATGGCGCGACGTCGCATTCGGCGCCTTGACGACTGCCACGCTGTTCACTTGGGGCAAGTGGTTGATCGGCCTGTACATCGGCACCAGCGGCGTCGGGTCTGGCTTTGGAGCCGCGGGGTCGTTGGTGGCCTTGCTGGTCTGGGTCTACTACTCGGCCCAGATCTTTTTGCTCGGTGCTGAATTCACCTGGGTGTACGCACACTCTTTGGGTTCTCGAGCACGCAAGCGGGTGGCGGCGCCACAACCATTGCAGCCCGCTTCTCACGCGCCGGGCGAGCACTGAGGCGAAAACGAGCGTCGCGCCAATGGCGGCTTCGACAGCAGGCCCGTCGTCACTGCCGCCGCGAGCAGCCAGCGCTGCGACTGTTGAAGCCAACAGAGCCTGCCAACGATCGCCGTGTGAGGCTCATTCCAAGCAGCAAACGCCGCCGTCGTCGAGCACCTCCACGTCCGGCCGCATCGACAGCATTCGCGCCGGGCCGAACATCGTCGCGAAGGCCACGTCTTTGGCGTCGCCGCCGGTGGCAATCGTGACCACATGCGCCGGATCGGCCATACCGGTCGGGTCGAACATGACCCAGCGCCCACCGATGAAGGCTTCGAACAGGGCGTGGAAATCGGGCGGCGGCTCTGGAAACCGCGAATAACCTGCAACCAACCGCGCTGGTATGTTCAGTGCGCGGCAAAAGCTGACAGACAGGTGGGCGAGGTCACGACACACGCCGGCACGTTGCACGAAAACATCGCGAGCTGTCGTCATCGCGTTGCTCGAGCCGATGCGGTAGGTGATATTTGTACGTACCCACTCGGTAATAGCCTGGACCCGTGCGTACCCCGGCTCGATGCCGACAAACAGCTGCAGCGCTGCCGGGCCGAGGTGATCCGACTCGCAATACCGGGTCGGCGCCAGAAAGTGCAACATCTCGTCGGGCAAATCGTGGATCGGTGTTTGGGTCAAGCTGGTGTCAACCGGGTCGATGCGCTTCTCGACGATCGCCTGATAGTGCAGCGACAACTGGCCACTGTCGGCCTGAATGCGGAACATCCGGTTGCCCGATTCCGATTGGATATGGATTCGGCCCGCGCGTGGTCGGTCTATCAGCAGGCGCTCCTGGATGATCCGCTGGTGGTCGTCGGGGCGCGCGTGAATCAGGAATATGAAATCGCACAGCCCGTTGACTTCATAGATCAGTTCGCTGTCGATCTTCATCCGACTGTAGCGGGACGGCGCGACTGTGGCGTCGCCAGGCTGATTATTTTCGGTCAACAGGGTCGCATTCACTGGTGGCGGATTGGCAGTCATTTCAGGCTAGCATTTTTCGTTGAGGGCTGGCCGCAGGCGCTCATCAATGGGCGCGGCGGCACTGCAAGCAATTGGGCCTCAGCCCCCGATTTCGCGGCATCGGCAAGAAGGCTTACGGTACGTAGGAATTAGCCGGAAGCGGGAGGCTGCACCAGGTGCGAAGCCGGCCCATTCGGCTCAAGCTGATCAGCATCACAGGTCGAGCCTTCGACCGTGGCCGACCACGGGCCACTCGCCGACCGGCGTTCGGCGGCATGTCCTACCACCCGACAACAACTGTTCTTCTACGCTGCCGAACAGGAGATTCACCATCATGAAACGCATCGCAACTCTTTTCGTTCTTGGCAGCCTCACTTTCATATCGTCCGTCTGGGCGGCCGAACCGAACAGCACGGCGGCAAGCCAGCCTAAGGTATTGGTTAAACCGGAAAAGCCATCTGACGCTGCCAGCGGCCCGACGGTCAGCCCGGCAGTGCGCGCTGCTGAAAACGCCGAGCAGCCGGGCAAGATGCGTCCGGAAAGTGCGGTCGTGCCCCAGATTTCGTTGCCGTTGCGTTCGGGCAAGGCGACGGCTGAAGCCGGGCTTCCTCTGCCTGGGCCCGGCAATGGCAAACAAGATGATCGTGCTGCTGCCTGCGCGGCACACATCTCGAAAGCCGAACGCCAGAAGTGCGAACGTTCGCTCTGAGTTTCCTTAAGCTGGTCGGTAGCGCCGATGCGCAGTGTTCCAGCCGCATCGGTGTACCGCCAGAGCCATGTCTCCTCTTCGAACCGGGGGAGGTACCGGTCTGGAGAAGTTGAATCAGCCGCCCGTGTAAAGCGACTTCAGGAACTGATTCATTTGCGCCTCGGTCATCATGCCGCCCTTAGCGCACCCTTAGCGCCCCTTAGCGCCCTTTCCTTGGCCTTCATGTCCTAGGCTTTTTCCATCATGGTCATGAAAGGCCCCAACGCCGATTCATCAAGGTGCATCGCCGAACTGGCGCCGCAGCGTCGCCCGCGAAATCTTGCCGGTCGCAGTCTGCGGAAGCTGATCCATGAAGATCAGCCGTCGCGGCACCTTGTACGGGCCCAGCGCCTGGCGCACATGACCACGAATCGCGTCGGCGAGGGCGTCGGAAGCGACATAGCCTGTTGCAGGCACGACACAGGCCTGCACCAGTTGGCCGCGCTCATGGTCAGGTACGCCGATCACCGCGACCTCGGCCACCGCGGGATGGCGCATCAACACCTCCTCGACCTCGACCGGCCCGATGCGATAACCGGCACTCTT
>JBBRID010000443.1:0-3491 GCA_038221635.1 Burkholderiales bacterium | reverse complement strand
GTGAGCGCAGAAGAAGTGGCGCTGTTGATGCGACGTCATTGCGAACAGCCGGTCTCTCAGCTTGCCAGATGGATCGTCGGATCCAAGGTCGTTCACTTTGCAGTGCAATCGCAGACCTTGATTCCGTTGTTCCAGTTTTATCTCGACGACATGTCGCTCCGGCCGGAGGTCAGCGCCCTTCTCGGCGAATTGGGGGCGGTGTTGGAGCCAGATGAATTGGCCGATTGGTTCGTGACTGCCAACGATTGGTTGTCAGCTGCCACGCCGCTCGAAACCATCGAAGCCGATTTCGCGGCTGTACTCAAAGCAGCCAGGGCCGATCGATTCGTGATGGCCGGCTGAGGGGGTCGCCGCTGGGCCACAACTTGGCCTCTTGATCGAATATGGCATGAGCGCACGCGCAGCAGCTGGCTCACTTCCGACATCGCACCCAAGCAAAAGCTCTGAGTAGCTACGGCCCGACGGTGAACCGAGTCCCGTTGAAACGCAAAACCGCATCGCGGCGTCGAATCTGTTCCAACACCAGGCCAGGGCGGATCTGGTCCCCCTCGTGCCACAACTCGCCGTTGACAACCAGCATGCGCTGCGCCGGATCGGATGAATAGACCGTTCCGCTGACGGTGATCGGCGGCAGGCTGCGCTGGATTTCCGCCGGCAGATCCTGTCTCGCCGGCACCTCGACCGCCAGACCGCCGGTTGAGCGTACCGCGCCTGACGTTGGAGGTAGCGGTTTGGTCGGTGGATCGGGAGTTGCCGCGGCAGCCTGCGGCTTTTCGGCAACAACCCGGGCAGGCGGCTCGTTATGACTTTCCGACACCTGGGCCTTTCTGGGCAAACCTACCAGAGGCTGCGCGTCGGCAGCCGCAACCGATGAGGGAGTCACTGCCGCAACGGTCGCCGCGGACTCCGCCGCTTTCATAGGCGGACTGGCAGCGACGGACGGATCGCCGCGCAGCGCAGTCGTCGGGAGGGAATCCGCAGGCCGCAGCAGGAGAAACAGCGCACCGATCAGGGCGAGTGCCAGCAGCAAGGCAGCGCCGATCATCAACGGGCGCCGGGCACCTGTTGACGCTGCCTGTCCGGGCGCAAGCATGACCTGCCCGGCAGTCCCGTGAAGGCTGGGAACACGACCACGCGAGCGTTGGGCTTCGGCGCGGCGAAGGGCATCGAGAATCTGGGACATGTGAGTCAGGCTCAGCGATCGCTGGCAAGGCGGGGTTCAACGACGCCGGTCGCCCGGTTCAGCGCCATCAGGGTCATCGGCCCTGGCAGGCCGTCTGCCATCAGCCCCTGGGCGCGCTGGAAGGTCAGCAGCCGTTCGCGCAAGCTGTTGTCAATATGGCGGATGTCCGGCCGCGGTTTATCGCCATCGATCATCGCGAGACGCTGCGACAGCCAGCCGGCCAAGGGTTCGCTGCCATCGGCCGGTGCGGCTTGAAGCAGCGGCTCAGGCACCCGCCAGAACGTCGAAAAGCCGCCCTTCCAGATCGATGCCAAATCGATCAATGACAGTTTGCGCCGCTGACCACCGACCAGCAGCATGGCGTGCGCGGAATCAATGCCGACCAGCAGCAGATGCTGCTTACCAGCCAGACGAGTCTGCACGGTCAGAATGCCCGGACGACCCAGCTGGCGTACCAGCGCGATACCGCCACGGCTCTTGTAGCATCCCAGCCGAAGCTGGGCAGCCGCGAGGCAGGCGTCGCCTGCGCCGAGCGAAAGTCCCCAATGGTCGCCCAGCGCCCGCCATGCAGCCTGCTCGTCGACCGGCTCGGCGCGCAGACCACGCATTAGATCGTTCAGGCCGACCGCCACCGCGCGTGGCGCCTCAGCAGCGTCGGCCGTCTGCAACGATGGTGGCGCCAACGGGGAGGCGGTCACTGGAGTCTGCGCATCTGCGGCGGAGGCCATCCGGCCATCGGCAGTGGTGGTCGAAGCGGCCGATGGTGGCGCCGCGTCCGGTGCAGTCGACGATGCGTCGGTCCTGGTCGAATCCGGCCTCACCGTGGCCGACGCGACGGCAGTCGATGGCTGATCCCAGTTCCTCCAACTCAGCCCGGCGGCGAACAGCAGAACGCCGATGGCCACGCCCGCCGCAAAGCGTCCCCAACCACCCATGGTGGCGGCGTGTTTTCGCAGCGGGTTGCGAGACGGCTCCTTGCCTTCGACTTCCGCCGCGGCGCGCCGCAAGGTCGGCAAATCCACCGCCGACAAACCTTGTCCGTAGGCGCCCAGCAGTGCCCGGTCGCACAGGCGGTTGATGCGCCGTGGAATGCCACCGCTGTTGCGATGGATGCTGCGCAGCAATTCAGCGCCCAGCGGACTCGGACCGCGCAAGCCGGCCAATTGCAGTCGATGGGCAATGTAGCGGCCGGTATCGGCTTCGTCGAGCGCGCCGAGGTGGTAGCGCGCGATCACCCGCTGAGCAAGCTGCTCGAGCCCGGGTTGCGCCAGCATGTCGCGCAACTCGGGCTGGCCGATCAGGATGATCTGCAGCAGCTTGCGTTCACTGGTTTCCAGATTGGTCAGCAAGCGCAACTGCTCCAACACCTCGGGCGAGAGCAGTTGCGCCTCGTCGATCATCAAGACGCTGTTTCGGCCGGCCGCGTGGGCGTCGAGCAAAAAGTGATTCAGTGGGTCGAGGTAGGTCTTGACCGTTGTCTGGCTGTGGGCATGCGGCACCTCGACGCCGAACTCCTCGCACACCGAAGCCAGCAACTCGGTCACCGTCAGCTTCGGATTGAAGATGTAGGCAATGCGGCAGTCCGCCGGAACCTGATCGAGAAAGCAGCGGCACACCGTGGTCTTGCCGGCACCGATCTCGCCGGTCAGCAGAACGATTCCTCCGCCGGAGTTCAGGCCGTAGGTCAGGTGTGCGAGCGCCTCCCGATGCCGCTCGCTCATGTAGAGATAGCGGGGATCGGGGGCGATCGAGAAGGGTTCGTGCTCGAGGCCGAAATGCTGCACGTACATGTCGACAGAATACCCGCAGCCGCTTGGTATGCTCCACACCAACCGATCCCGCACCCACAAACCATGTTGACGATCTCCAAATGTCTTGCCGGCGGCCGTGGGTTGGCACCGGTGCTGGTCAAGCGCGCCGCCACCGTGACGCTGGACTGGGACGTGCGACGGCGCAGCCGTTTCGAGACACGCGACAGCCTCGATCGGCAGATTGGCGTTTTTCTGCCACGCGGCAGCGTGGTGCGTGGCGGCGACTTGCTGGTGGCAGGCGACGGATCCCTGCTGCGCGTCAACGCAGCCGATCAGCCGTTGATGGAGGTTCGACATTGCAAAGAGCACGGCTCACCCTTCGATCTGCTGCGCGCGGCGTACCACCTCGGCAACCGCCACATTTCGCTCGAATTGCAGACCGATCGCCTGTTGCTCGAACCCGATCACGTGCTGGCTGACATGCTGCGGTCCATGCATCTGACCGTCAACGAGGTCAGCGAGTCCTTCGAGCCCGAGGGCGGCGCCTACAGCGCGGG
>JBBRID010000442.1:0-3513 GCA_038221635.1 Burkholderiales bacterium | reverse complement strand
GGCGTCGCCGGACACCTTCCGGATGCCGATCAGCGGCCCGAAACTTTCCTCGCGCATCAGGTCCATTTCGTGGGTGACTTCGGTAAGTACGGTCGGTGGATACCAGTTGCCGGGCCCCGGCAAGCGCTCGCCACCACAGTGCAGCGCGGCGCCCTTGGCCACCGCGTCGCGGACCTGCGCGTCGAACACATCGAGTTGCGGCGCACGGGTGATGGCGCCGATGTAGGTGTCGTCGCGGGTCGGGTCGCCGATGCGAAACCCGCGCACCGTGTTGATGAATGCCTCGACGAAAACGTCGTGGATCCTTTCATGCACATAGATGCGCTCGACCGAGCAGCAACTCTGGCCGGTGTTGTACATCGCACCGTCGGCCAGCGATGCGGCCGCGAGTGTCGGGTCCGCGTCGTCGCAGACATAGGTTGGGTCCTTGCCGCCCAGTTCGAGTTGCAGCTTGACCAGGCGCGGGGCAAGAACTTGCGCGATGCGCGTGCCCGTCGCGTGTGAGCCGGTGAAGAACAAGCCGTCGATGGGCTGCTCGAGCAATGCGGTGCCGACTTCGGCGCCACCCACCAGTACCGAAAACGCATCGTGCGGCACACCGGCGTCATGGAGCAGGCGGCCGATCTCGAGGCCGGTCAGCGTGGCGAATTCGGACGGCTTGTACAACACGGTGTTGCCGGCCAGAAGGGCAGGGATGATCACGTTGCAACCGACGAACCAGGGGTAGTTCCAGGCCGAGATGTTGGCCACCACACCGAGCGGGGTGAGTTCGATCTGTTCGCACATGCCGGCGTCGGCGAAGACGGTCTGGGTCGCCACGACGGCTGCGCTGTGCTCCACAAAGAAGTCGATCCGTCCGAGCAGGCCGCTCAGTTCGTTGCGTGACATCGTGATCGGCTTGCCGGTCTCGGCTGTCATCACGGCCGCCAGCGCATCGAGTTGCGCGACGATGGCCGCCCGGAAACGCTCGATGCAGGCCAGGCGCTGCGCGATCGGCTGCGCTGCCCATGCTGGTTGTGCTGCCCGGGCGGCAGCAGCCTTGGCCGCTACCGACTGTGCGTCGTCGGCGCCGACTCGCGTGATGGTGGCACCGGTGGCCGGATCGCAGATGCTGAGTTGGGGCATGGCGTTTTCAGTTGGTTCGTGTGGCGCGTGCCGCGGCCAGAAAGTCCTGCAGGATCGGCGCGTCGTTCAACGTGCCGTGTTCGGCCTTGTGGAACTCCGGGTGCCATTGAACGGCGGCCACCCAGGGTCCGGCGGTGCAACGGATCGCCTCGATCACGCCATCGTCCGGGCTGCGCGCCTCGACAACAAAGTCCTTCGCCAGGTCCTTCACGCCCTGGTGGTGCACGCTGTTGATGGTGTGGTGGTTCTCGCCCGGCAACAGGTCTGCCAGACGGCTGCCGGGAACCAGCTCGACCTGGTGGAAGTTCAGGTCGTAGGCCTGCGCGTCGCGGTGCAGCAATGCCTGTGGATGCTGGGTGCCAATGTCCTGGTACAGGCTGCCGCCAAACGCGACGTTGATCAGCTGCAGACCACGGCAGATGCCGAACACCGGCTTGCCGGCCGCGACGAAAGCCTTGACCAGCGCGATCTCGTACTCGTCGCGGTTGCGGTCGCCGCCCCAGGCGTCTTGCAGCGGGGTTTCGCCATAACTGCCGGGCCACAGATCGGCTCCGCCGTGCAAAACCAGGCCGTCGAGCCACTGCGCGTAGTCGGCAAAACCGACGTTGCCGCGTGCGGTATCGCCGGTCGGCGACGGAATCATCACAGGCAATGCGCCGCCGGACATCACCCAGTGCGGCACCGACTGCTCGACATACTGCAAGGTCTTGGGCGAAAACGCGGCGCGCGCCGGATCGGGGTAGAAGAAGCAGGCGCTGACGCCGATGCGGGGTCGGTCGATTGCAACTGCAGACGCGTTCACAACGCCGCCTCGAACAGCGCCTCGAAATCCGCCGCGGTGCAGGGACGCGGGTTGGTCTGGTGGCAGATGTCGGCGCTCGCAATCTGCACCAGCCGCGGCAAGTGCTCGGCCTTGACGCCATGTTTGCTCAACGGCCCCTCGATGCCGATGCTGGACTTCAGTTCACGCAGCCACGGCACGAAGGCCTTGCCGCCGCCTTTGAGGCCGCAGACGTGGGCCAGTTCATCGAACTTCGCCGGCGCCGCCTCGTAATTCCAGGCCAGCACCGTGTCGATCATCAGCGCATTGGCCAGGCCATGGTGCAGGTCGCACACCGCGCCTAGCGCATGGGCGCATGAATGCACCGCGCCCAGGTCTTTCTGGAACGCGATGGCGCCCATCATCGAGGCCATCATCATGTCGGAGCGGGCCTGCAGGTTGCTCGGCTCGTTGACCGCCGTCAACAGCGCCCGCGCCGCGAGGCGAGCGCCTTCGAGTGCGATGCCGTCGCACAGCGGGTGCCAGGCCGGTGACAGGTAACTCTCGATGTTGTGGGTCAGCGCGTCCATGCCGGTGGCGGCCGTCACATGGGGCGGCAGACCGAAGGTCAGTTCAGGATCGGCGAACACGGTTCGGGCCAGGATCTTCGGGCTGAAGACGACGCGTTTCAGGTGGCTGTCGTTTTCGCTGACTACGCTGGAACGGCCGACCTCGGAGCCGGTGCCTGATGTCGTCGGTAGCGCGACGAAATACGGCAAGGGATGAGTGATGGAGCGCACCTGCGGATGGTCCCAGGCATATTCCAGGATGTCGCCCTCGTGGGTGGCTGCGACGCCGACGATCTTCGCCACGTCGAGTGCCGCACCGCCGCCGAAACCGATCACGCAATCGGCCTGGTGCGCCTTGAACGCGGCTGCACCTTCCATCACCTGGCTACAGGTCGGATTGCCGAATACGCCGAAAAAAACTGCCACCTCGAGCCCGGCCAGATGGGTCTGGAATTCGCCGAGCACCGGCAAAGCCGCCAGCGCCTTGTCGGTGACGATCAGCGGACGTTTGCAGCCCTGCGCGAGGAGATGCGTGCCAACCAGCTTGCGTGCGCCAGCGCCGAACTGGATCGGCGTGGGGAAAGAAAAGTTGGTGATGGTCATGGATGAATGGGATGCGATTGCCGTTTGACTGTCGATGCGCCGCAGCGCGTCAGATGATCTCGAAATAGCGCTTCATTTCCCAGTCGGTGACGGCGTCCAGCCACTGTCGCCATTCCCAGTCGCGGGTGGCGCCGAAATGGTCGACGAAGCCGTCACCGAGCCAGTCTCGCGCAATGTCAGAGCGCAGAAAGTTGCGATTGGTTTCGTTCAGCGTGCGCGGCGCGCGGGGGATTTCCTCGCCGCCCACGTTGCTTCCGGTGATCGGTGGGGCTGTCAGCTTCAGACCTTTCTCCACACCATGCAAACCGGCGGCGATCACCGCGGCCATCGCCAGGTACGGGTTGACATCGGCACCAGGGCAACGCGTCTCGAGCCGGGTTGCCTTCGGGCTGCCGGCGATCACCCGGAAACTTGCGATGCGGTTGTCGATGCCCCAGGTCGGTTTGACCGGTGCCC
>JBBRID010000441.1:0-3519 GCA_038221635.1 Burkholderiales bacterium | reverse complement strand
CCACAACGTGCTGATCATCAGTGACCGGCGTCTCGACAAGGAACATGTCGCGATCCCTGCGCTGCTCGCCTTGTCGTCGATTCACCAGCACCTGATCCGGGTCGGGCTGCGCACCACGACCGGACTGGTCGTCGAAACCGGATCGGCACGCGAAGTCCACCATTTCGCGGTGCTGGCCGGCTACGGTGCCGAGGCCGTGCACCCTTATCTGGCGATGGAAACCCTGGCCAGCCTGCACCAGGACCTGTCCGGTGCCCTGTCGGCCGAGAAGGCGATCGCCAACTACGTCAAGGCGATCGGCAAGGGTCTGTCGAAGATCATGTCGAAGATGGGCGTATCGACCTACATGTCGTATTGCGGCGCCCAGTTGTTCGAGGCGATCGGCCTCAATAAAGCCGTGATCGACAAATACTTCCGAGGCACCGCCTCGCAGATTGGCGGTCTGAACATCTTCAATGTGGCCGAGGAAGCGATCCGCATGCACCGCGCGGCCTTCGGCGACGACCCGGTGCTATCCGGCATGCTCGATGCTGGTGGCGAATACGCATGGCGGGTGCGGGGCGAAGAACACATGTGGACGCCCGATGCGATCGCCAAGCTGCAGCACAGCGCGCGCGCCAATCGCTTCGATACCTACAAGGAATATGCACAGATCATCAACGACCAGTCGCGTCGTCACATGACCTTGCGCGGCCTGTTCGAATTCAAGCTCGATCCATCCAAGGCGATACCGCTCGACGAAGTGGAGCCCGCAGCCGAGATCGTCAAGCGCTTCGCGACGGGTGCGATGTCGCTGGGCTCGATCAGCACCGAGGCGCACAGCACCTTGGCAGTTGCGATGAACCGCATCGGCGGCAAGAGCAATACCGGTGAGGGTGGTGAAGATCCCGCGCGTTATCGCAACGAGTTGAAAGGGATTCCGATCACGGCCGGAACCAAGGTGAGCGACGTCATCGGCAACAAGGTGATCGTGGTCGACTACGAACTGCAGGCGGGAGATTCGCTGCGCAGCAAGATCAAGCAGGTGGCGTCGGGCCGCTTTGGCGTGACGACCGAATACCTGTCCAGCGCCGATCAGATCCAGATCAAGATGGCGCAAGGCGCGAAGCCGGGCGAAGGGGGGCAGCTGCCGGGCGGCAAGGTGTCCGAATACATCGGCTTTCTGCGTTATTCGGTACCAGGTGTCGGCCTGATTTCGCCGCCACCGCACCACGACATCTATTCGATCGAGGATCTGGCCCAACTGATCCACGATCTGAAGAATGCCAATCAGCGAGCCAGCATCAGCGTCAAGCTGGTCAGCGAGGTCGGCGTCGGAACCATCGCCGCCGGCGTGGCCAAGGCGAAGGCCGACCACGTCGTGATTGCCGGCCATGACGGCGGCACCGGAGCGTCGCCGTGGTCGTCGATCAAGCATGCGGGTTCGCCTTGGGAATTGGGCCTTGCCGAAACCCAGCAGACGCTGGTGCTCAACGGGCTGCGGTCGCGCATCCGGGTGCAGGCCGACGGGCAGATGAAAACCGGCCGCGATGTCGTGATCGGCGCCCTGCTGGGCGCCGACGAGTTCGGTTTCGCGACCGCACCGTTGGTGGCCGAGGGCTGCATCATGATGCGCAAGTGCCACCTCAATACCTGCCCGGTCGGGGTGGCGACGCAGGATCCGCTATTGCGCGCCAAGTTTCAGGGTCGTCCGGAGCATGTCGTCAATTTCTTCTTCTTCGTTGCCGAAGAGGCGCGACAGATCATGGCGCAGCTCGGTATGCGCAGCTTCGACGAAATGATCGGCAAGGTCGATCTGCTCGACACCCGCAAGGGCATCTCGCACTGGAAAGCTAAGGGCCTGGATTTCGCCCGCATCTTTCATCAGTCGGCAGCCGCCGCCGATCTGCCGCGGCGCCAGACCGACGAGCAGGATCATGGCCTTGCGCGTGCGCTTGACGTGAAATTGATCGAGAAAGCCATGCCGGCACTCGAGCGAGGTGAGCGGGTGCAGTTCATCGAAGAGGCGCGCAACGTCAATCGAACGGTCGGCGCCATGCTGTCGGGCGAACTGGTGCGCCGCCACCCCGAGGGCCTGCCTGATCACACGATCTTCATCCAGATGGAAGGTGTGGGCGGTCAAAGCTTCGGCGCATTCCTTGCCAAGGGCATCACGCTGTACCTGATCGGTGACGCCAACGACTACACCGGCAAAGGCATGAGCGGCGGCCGCATCGCGATTCGGCCCAGCATCGAGTTCCGAGGTGATGCCACGCGCAACATCATCGTCGGCAATACCGTGCTGTACGGTGCAACCAGTGGAGAAGCGTTTTTCCGCGGCGTTGCCGGTGAACGCTTTGCCGTGCGCCTGTCGGGTGCGACCGCGGTTGTCGAAGGTACCGGAGACCATGGCTGCGAATACATGACCGGCGGCACCGTCGTTGTCCTAGGACAAACCGGACGCAATTTCGCGGCCGGCATGAGTGGTGGCGTTGCCTATGTTTACGACGAGGACGGCAAGTTCGCCGAGCGCTGCAATATCTCGATGGTGACGCTGGAGAAGGTGCTGACCAATGCCGAACAGGCCGAAACCACCGACAAGTCGATCTGGCACCGTGGCCTGGCCGACGAGGCGCAGCTGAAGACCATGATCGAAGATCATCACAAGTGGACGGGAAGCCTGCGCGCGCGCGACATCCTCGACAACTGGCCGCAATCCAGGGCCCGGTTCGTGAAGGTTTTTCCGACCGAATACAAGCGGGCACTTGGCGAGTTGAACGCCAGCCAGCAAGTCAGCGAATCGATCGCAAAGGCGAAGCAGGCCGACAAGAAGGCCGGCACGATTGCCGCCAGATAGTCGCCCTGCTCGCAACTTAACGCCCAATTCAGCGCCAACTCAGCGCCTATTCAGTCCACCTCTTTCAAGTTCGCGAGCAGCCGCCATCATGGGAAAAGTAACCGGGTTCATGGAGTACGAACGTCTGGAAGAGGGCTATCGCCCGGTGCCGGTGCGTCTGAAGAACTACAAGGAATTTGTCATCGGCCTGAACGACGGCCAGGCCAAGCTGCAGGCCGCACGCTGCATGGACTGCGGAACGCCGTTCTGCAACAGCGGCTGCCCGGTCAACAACATCATTCCGGACTTCAACGACCTGGTGTTCCAGGGCGATTGGCACAACGCCATCGAGGTGCTGCACAGCACCAACAACTTTCCGGAGTTCACCGGCCGCATCTGCCCGGCACCGTGCGAGGCCGCCTGCACGCTGAACGTGAACGACGACGCCGTTGGCATCAAGAGCATCGAGCACGCGATCATCGACCGCGCCTGGGAAGAGGGCTGGATCACGCCTCAGAGGCCCGCGCTGCGCACCGGCCGCAAGGTGGCGGTGGTCGGCTCCGGCCCGGCTGGCATGGCGGCAGCACAGCAGCTGGCGCGTGCGGGGCACGCTGTGACGCTGTTCGAGAAGAACGACCGCGTCGGCGGCTTGCTGCGCTATGGCATTCCCGACTTCAAGATGGAAAAAAGCCATATTGACCGCC